>NZ_QHJN01000435.1:0-439 GCF_003947565.1 Actinomadura sp. WAC 06369
GGCCGGGTCACGGGGTTGAGCCATCCCGGCCTTCGGCCGGGTGAAGAGCTCCCCCTTTTTCCCCCCGACCGAGGCCGGAGTGTACGGCCCGCCCGGAACCCGTCAAGGGCGCCTACGGCGTCGCTTCGCGATGGCCTACGGCCACCCTTGACAGAACCCGGCCGGGCCTGGCTGAGGTGATTGTCGGCCGGGGGGAAAAAGGGGGAGCGGGGAAGGAGGGTGCCCCGCCCGGTCCGCTCCCGTCCTGAGCAGAGCACGGGGCCGGACCGAGACACCACCCGGCCCCGCCAGCCGAGCAGCCAACCGACCCCGAGCACGGGGCCCAGCCAAGCAGCACCCAGCCGGCCCCCACCCCAACCAACCGACCCAGCAGCCCCGAGGGACGGGTACGACCGTCGTACCTCCCCCAGCCACCACCACCAGGACGACCACCAGGGCC
>NZ_QHJN01000436.1:0-429 GCF_003947565.1 Actinomadura sp. WAC 06369
TCGAGCCGCTGAACCGCCAGCAGGGCTCCGGAACCCTCACCCTCGAACTCGACGGCCGCACCGCCACCGTCACCGAGCACTACGCGGGACTCGCGCCCCTGCTCGACGGCGCCCCCTACCCGCACCTCCAGCACATCCGCGGCGGCGGCGAAGGCGAATGCCCCGCCCCCGCCGCCGACACCGACGGCGACGGCGTCGTCAGCGCCGAGGAGGGCGAACCCGCCTACGGCCCCATCCGCACCACCCTCTCCGTCCGCGGCGCCACCACGCCCGCCGCCGGGACCGACCTCGAGATCGCGCCCCACGGCGCCGCCCTCGACTACGAGCGCGTCATCGACCTGGACGACGCCGCCCTCGCGGCACTCCGCGACGGCACCGCGGTCGTCGTCGTCCACGGCCTCAACCCGTCCCTGATCGGCGAGAAGGCCC
>NZ_QHJN01000437.1:0-420 GCF_003947565.1 Actinomadura sp. WAC 06369
TGCGCGCGGCCGAGCGTCCCCCCTGTGGCGGCTACGTGCATGTCCGAAACCTAGCGCGGCGGACGTCCGCCGAGCATGATCACGCGGCGGGGTGGCCGGATTTGGCGATATGTCTCGATGCCCGGACCCGGCCGGGTTAAGATACATCTCGTCTTCTCGAAGGAGAGATGCGATGAGCGTCGAGCACCAGCCCCTCCGCGCCTCCGACCGCGACCGCGACGAGGTCCTCGTCCGGCTCCACACCGCCTACGCCGAAGGCCGGCTCAGCGAGACGGAACTGGACGAGCGCATCGACCTCACCCTCGCCGCCCGCACCCACGACGACCTCGGCCGCGTCTCGGCCGACCTCCCCAGGCCCGCCGCCCCCGGAACCCCCGCGGGCCGCCTGCAGGTGGCGTACAAGGACACCGTCACGCGCGC
>NZ_QHJN01000438.1:0-367 GCF_003947565.1 Actinomadura sp. WAC 06369
GACGTCGCCGAACAACCCGACCGGCACGTCGCTGCCGCCGGAGACGATCGAGGCCGAAGTCGGTGTCGCGGGCGGCGTCGACCCACCGGGTGCCGGACACCGCGGTGATGATCGGGTGCATCGAGTACGACCGCGACGCGCTCGCCGCCGCCACCGGCCGGGTCGTCGCGCTCGCCGAGGCCGAGGACCTGCCCGCGCCGTCGCCGCCGTCGAGGAGCACCGCCCCGACGTGGTGTTCCTGACGTCGCCGAACAACCCGACCGGCACGTCGCTGCCGCCGGAGACGATCGAGGCCGAAGTCGGTGTCGCGGGCGGCGTCGACCCACCGGGTGCCGGACACCGCGGTGATGATCGGGTGCATCGAGTA
>NZ_QHJN01000439.1:0-366 GCF_003947565.1 Actinomadura sp. WAC 06369
CGTCGCGAACCCCCGCCACCTCGCGACCCCGCCCTGACCGGGGCCGCCGGGGGGCTCAGCCGCCCTCGGCGGCCCCGTCGCCGTCCGCGGCGGGGACCCAGCCGCGGCGGGCGCCCTCGTCGATGAGGGGCCGGGCGTAGGGCCCCAGGTCGGCGGGGGCGGCGCCCATGAAGGCCTTGCGGCGGCGGCCGCTGGCTGTCCCTTATTCACGTCCGCGCGTCCGTCGTCGACAAGCTCACCGTCGCGAACCCCCGCCACCTCGCGACCCCGCCCTGACCGGGGCCGCCGGGGGGCTCAGCCGCCCTCGGCGGCCCCGTCGCCGTCCGCGGCGGGGACCCAGCCGCGGCGGGCGCCCTCGTCGATGAG
>NZ_QHJN01000440.1:0-361 GCF_003947565.1 Actinomadura sp. WAC 06369
AACGGCTGTCGGATGCGCGTCGTCACGGACGTCGCATCTTGGCGGTGGTGCGGGGCACTGCCGCCAATCAGGACGGTGCGTCCAATGGTCTGGCGGCTCCGAACGGTCCGTCGCAGCGTCGGGTGATCCGTGCGGCGCTGGCCAACGCCCGGCTCACGCCGGCCGATGTGGACGCGGTGGAGGCCCACGGGACCGGCACGACGTTGGGCGACCCGATCGAGGCGCAGGCGCTGCTGGCGACCTACGGCCAGGCCGAGGGACGCACCGAGGATCGGCCGTTGTGGCTGGGGTCGGTGAAGTCGAACATCGGTCATACGCAGTGCGCTGCGGGTGTCGCGGGCGTGATCAAGATGGTGCTGGC
>NZ_QHJN01000441.1:0-361 GCF_003947565.1 Actinomadura sp. WAC 06369
GACGCTGCACTGGTCGCCCGGCACCGACATCCCGGTCGCGACCGGGCCCGAGCGCCGGCAGGAGCCGCCGTCCGAGCCGTGGCAGGCGCCCGCCCCGCCGGCCACCCCGGAACCCTGGTCGGCGGACTCCCAGCCGCCCGCCCGGCAGGAGCCGGCCGCCGATCGGACGCTGATCGTCCCGAACCCGGGCGCGGAGGAGCAGGAGAAGCCCCGCCCGAAGGTCGACGACCAGGCGACGCTGCACTGGTCGCCCGGCACCGACATCCCGGTCGCGACCGGGCCCGAGCGCCGGCAGGAGCCGCCGTCCGAGCCGTGGCAGGCGCCCGCCCCGCCGGCCACCCCGGAACCCTGGTCGGCGGAC
>NZ_QHJN01000442.1:0-314 GCF_003947565.1 Actinomadura sp. WAC 06369
TGCTGCGGTCGAGGATCTGGTCGGGTGGATCGACGGTTCGGGTCCGGGGTTGTCGTCGGTGGTTCACGCGGCGGGTGTCGGAAGCGGTGTTGCGGTCGAGGACTTGCAGCCGGCCGATCTGGCGGGGCTGTTGTCGGCGAAGGCCGGTGGCGCGGCGGTGCTGGACGAGGTGACCGCGGGGCGGGACCTGGACGCGTTCGTGCTGTTCTCCTCTGGCGCGGGTGTGTGGGGAAGCGGCGGTCTGGGCGGGTATGCGGCGGCGAACGCGTTCTTGGACGCGCTGGCGGTGAATCGTCGTGCTCGTGGTCTGGTGG
>NZ_QHJN01000443.1:0-302 GCF_003947565.1 Actinomadura sp. WAC 06369
GCCGCGGCGGCGCCTCCATGGCCACCTCCACCGGGCAGTAGCCGCGGGACGACGTCCACAGGGCGGCAGCCGCACCGCCGTCCTCATCGCGACGTCCACCGGGCGGTAGCCGCCGGACGGCGTCCACAGGGCGGCAGCCGCGCCGCCGTCCCCATGGCGGCGCCCGCAGGAGGTGGCCGCGGCGGCGCCTCCATGGCCACCTCCACCGGGCGGTAGCCGCGGGACGGCGGCCACAGGGCGGCAGCCGCACCGCCGTCCTCCTCGCGACGTCCACCGGGCGGTAGCCGCCGGACGGCGTCCAC
>NZ_QHJN01000444.1:0-286 GCF_003947565.1 Actinomadura sp. WAC 06369
AGGTAAGCGGTCACCGCGCACCGTCCCGCCCGGCCCGCGCGCCCACCGGACGCGCCTCACGCGACGTGCGGGCCCCGTGCGGCCGCACCGTGCCCGCGGCGGTCCCCGTACCGGACGCCGCCCGACGGCAGACGTCGGCCGGCCCCGTGCAGGGGCCGGCCGACGTCGCGCCGAGGACCCCGTCTAGTCGTCCGGCCGCGCCAGCGCGATGGCGGACATGAGCCGGTCGAGCGTGACCGCGCCGGCCAGCAGGCCCGCGTCGTCCACCACCGCGACCAGCGGGCTG
>NZ_QHJN01000046.1:0-50120 GCF_003947565.1 Actinomadura sp. WAC 06369
TGACGGCTCGGGCGCCGCGCCTGCGGGGATGTGCCGTGGCGGGATCCCAGCGGTTCCGGGACGCGCCGGGCTCTTCAGTAGTGCCGGGCGCGGCGGGCGGGGCGCTGCTCGGCGGCCGGAACCGGACGGCGGCGGCACTCTGCGGCGCGGCCCTGCTCACGGGTTCGGCGTGCACCCGGTTCGGCGTGTTCCACGCGGGCATGCGGTCGGCGAAGGACCCGAAGTACACGGTGGTGCCGCAGCGGGAGCGGATCCGGGAGCGCGCGGCCGAACCCGCGTGAGCGCCCGCCGGGCGGGCCCGCCCCGGATGATCACCGCGCCGGGGGCGTCGTACGCTGAAGCCGTCGGGGCCGCGGGGGCGGCGCCGGACCGGTAGGTACACGGTCAGCGGGGTAGATGAAGCACATGCGGGACGCACCGGGACGTTTCGACCTCACGATGCTGCACGCCGCGTACGACGCCTTCCGCCGGGACGCCGACTGGCTGGCGGCGGAGGGCGGGTCCAGCCCGGCGGCGGCGGACGTGTGGGCGCTGTTCGCGCTGCACTGGCGGGCGCAGCAGGCCGCGGAGCGGCGGGCGCTGTGGTCGGTGATGCGGCACGTGCCCGGCGGGCCGCCCGGGCGGGCCGCCGCCCTCGACGCGATGGACGCCCTGGCGCTCCGCACCGTCCCGCTGGTCGACGCGGTGGACGCGGCGGTGGAGCACCACGACGCGCGGGTGCTCGCCGCGTACGCCCGGGACCTCCGCAAGGCGGTGCGCGCACTCCTGGACCACAAGGAGGCGGAGGTCCTGCCGCTGATCCACGACAGCCTCACGGCGTTCGAGTGGGGCACCTTCGACGTCGAGTTCCGGCACGAGATCGGCGTCCGCGGGCTGCGGCTCTTCCTGCCCTGGCTGCTGGACGGCGCGCCGGAGCCGACGTGCCGCGCGGTGCTGGGGCTCCAGCCGGTCCCGATCCGGCTGGTCTGCCGCCGCAGCTGGCTGCCGCGCTACCGGCGCCGCAGGCACCGGACCGCACCCGCTTTCTGATCACTCGCCTTCTGATCACCCGCCTTCCGCTGGTTCTGTCGGTGCCGGGTTCTAGGCTCCCGCGCGGGAGCGCGCCCGGTGTGCAGGCCGCGGTTCGCGAAAGGGAGATGCGGAGACGCCGCCCCGGGAGGGGCGACGGCTCGCGACTCGCCGGGGCACCAGCCCGCCGCCGACGGTTCTCGGGCGCGCTCCCCCGCCCGGCAGGCAGGGAAGGAGACGCGCCATCGACGGCCCGTTCGAGGAGCTGTTCGTCATGACGCTCGCCCGCGTCGGCTACGGGGACGTGATGTCCGCGTGGCCGCGGGGCGGCGCCGAGCGCTTCACCGGGCTCGTCCGGGAGGCGGCGCGCGCCGACCCCGCGTGGACGGCCGCGTTCCTCGGCTGGCTCCGCGCCGCGACCCCGATGCGGTATCCGGCGCTGGCCGGCGCGGCGGCGTACGTCCGGGAGCGGCCGCCGCAGGGCCCCGGCGGCACGCCCCGGCAGGTGGTCGCGTCCGTGCTGCGGCACCCGCACGATCCGGGGCTGCTGCTCGGGCACTGGCTCCGGACCCACGGCAGGCCGCTGCCCAAACCGCTGAAGCGGGGCATCGCCGACGCCGTCGCGCGCCTTTACGACGAGCGCGCCCTCGCCCTGTACGACACCGGCGGCCGCCACCTGTCGGTCCCGTCGTTCCTGCGGTCCACGCTGACCGTGCGCGGCGGCCTCCCGGCGGCCCGCCCGCCGCGGTTCGGCGACGTGATCTCGCTCGTCCACCCGCGGCCCCGGGACGCGGCCCAGGCCGAGGTGTTCCGGCTCGCGCTGCGCCGCCGCGCCCCCGGCTCCCCCGCCCGGTCGTGGCGGCAGGAGGCGGGCGCGCTGGGCCGCCGCCTCCGCCGGGACGACTGGGAGCGGCTCGTCCCGCGCATGGCGCTGCCGGACCTGCTGGACGGTTTGCGCCGGTTCGACGCCGCGGGGATCCCGTTCGACACCGCGATGGAGATCGCCGAACGCCTCGCCGACCCGGCCGAGGTGCGCGCGTCCGGGCTGCTGCCGCTGCGCTTCGCCGCCGCCCGGGACCGCGTCGCGGGCCGGCGCTGGGGGCCGGTCCTGGAGGAGGCCGCGGCCGTGAATCTGCCCGCCGTCCCCGCGATCCCCGGCCGCACCTTGATCGTGGCGGGCAACGATACGGCCGCGGGCGCCGTGTTCGCCCTCGCGCTCGCCCTGCGCTGCTCGTCCGCCGACGTGGTGAGCGGGCTGGGCGAGCCGCTCCCGGTCGTCCCCGGCGAGTCGCCGCTGCACGGCCGGCTGCGCTGGCCCGCCGCGGGCCTGGGCACCCTGACGCGGTCGGACCCCGCGGCGGTCGCCCGCGCCCTCGGCGGGCACGACCGCGTCGTGGCCGTCGAGTTTCACCGGACGGACGAGCTCGGCGCGGACGTCCCGGTGTACGCGTGGCTGAGCGACCACCGGCCCGACCACGAGCAGCCGGACGAACCCGGCCGGATCGTCTTCCACGGCCTCTCCGACGCCGCGCTGGGCGTCGTCCCGCTGATCGAGGAGGCCCGGCGGGGCCGCTGGCCGTTCTAGCCAGGGAACAGGTGGCCGATGATCGGCCCCGCCGCCGCGACCGGGTCGTCGCCCAGGTCCGCGGGCAGCGCGCCGCTCAGCCACAGGTCGGCGAAGCCGTGCACGATCGACCACGCGGCGAGCGCCGCGGAGCCGTCGGCGTCCCGGCCGCCGTCGGGGGCGGCGCCGCGCACGCCCCGGGTGAGGACGGCGTCGGCGCGGGCGCGCGCGGCGGCCAGTTCGGGGTCGTCCGTCCGGTAGAGCTGGGGGCGGAACATGACCGCGAAGTGCGCGGGGTGGTCGACGGCGAAGCGCACGTAGGCGAGGCCGGTGTCGTGCAGGTCGTCGCCCGCCGCCTCGAGCGCGTCGGCGAACCGCGCGTAGCCCTCGGCGGCCACGGCGGTCAGCACGCCCGTCTTGTCGCCGAAGTGGTGGGCGGGGGCGGCGTGCGACACCCCCGCGCGGCGGGCCAGCTCGCGCAGGCTCCAGCCGGCCGGACCCGACTCGGCGATCGCGGCGGCGGCCGCGTCCAGGACGGCGCGCCGCAGGTTCCCGTGGTGGTAGCTCGGCTGCTCGATGGTGTCCTCCCTCGGTCGCTCCGATCATATCTTGCCATTGACAAGTTCGCGTCGGCGAGGCAATCTAGCCAATGACTAGATTCGATGCCGACGAGGAGGCACCATGCCGACCCTTCCCTGGATCCCCCGCGAGGCCGCGGACCCGGACGCCGACGTGGTGGTGATGGCCTCCCGCTTCGAGGTCCGCTCGCTCCGGCACGTCCCGGGCTTCTTCCTGGCCTCGCTGGCGCTGCTGCGGCAGGCCCGCACGGCGCCGGGGGCGCACGGGTTCACGCTCAAGGCCCAACTGGCGAAGCGGACGTTCTGGACGCTGTCCGCGTGGCGCGACGACGCGGCCCTGCGGGCCTACGCGGCCGCCGAACCGCACCGGTCCACCATGCGCCGCAAGCGCGCGGTGATGCGCGACTCGACGTTCGTGTTCTGGACCGTCCGGGGCTCGGAGCTACCCCTCACCTGGGCCGACGCACAACAACGCCTCGCCGCCGAGGCCCGGAGTCCCCTGACCCGAACGTGACACGCCGGCCCGCGACCCCGCCATCCGTAGGGCACTTCACGGAGCCGGGCTCGCGCGCCGTCGTCATCGTCGACGGGCGCGGCTCTTCCGTAGGGGGCTCTCTGAGCTGGGCCGGATTCCTCCCGGGAACGAGCCGCGCCTGTCGCGCTTCCTCAGCTGATCGTGACAACGCGGGCCCAGTGCGGCGGGTTGTCCGGGGCGTAGTCGGGGTCGTCCTCGTCCACTGCGCTCGCTGGACGAGGAAAGAGGCCCACGACGGTGCGGCAGGGGGGCTGCTCGGCGGGCCAGGGCGTCTGGCCGTCCGTCAGGGCGACGATCACGTCCGGGCGGGGCCGCAGGCGGAGCGCCCGGGTGAAACCCGAGCGCAGATCCGTTCCGCCGCCGCCGATCAGCTCGAGATGCTCGGCTCGGCAGAGCGGGACGGCGACCCCGGCCGCCGCGTCGCAGGAGATCACCGACACCAGGTCGCGGCGCCCGCCCACCGCCCGCGAGATCGCCGCGACCTCCAGCAGCGCGCTACCCAGTTCGGCGTCGCTGACCGATCCGGATGTGTCGATCACCACGCAGACCCGGGGCGGGATACGGCGCAGGCTCGGCAGGAGCACATCGGGGACGGCGGCCGCGCGCCGGGACGGGCGCCGGTAGCTGTGGTCCTCTCCTGCCCCGGGGGCTCCCGCTGCCGAGCGGACCGCCGCCCCCAGCAACCGCCGCCACGGCTGGGGCGGGTGGAACGCCTCGTCTGCCCAGCGGCGCCAGCCTTCCGGTGCGTCGCCCGGCCGACCCTTGATTCCCTCGGCGACCCGAAAGCGCACCGCGTCCCGCTGCTGCCTGCTCAGGCCGTGTGCCCCGTCGGGCCCCAGCTCCCACGGACGGTCCTGTCCGTCGGCCCCGCTGCCGCAGTCCAGCCAGGCCAGGTCCGGCGTGAGCCCGGACAGGGAAGTCGTCCGCAGGTACTCCTCCATGAGCATCCCGGCGGGCAGCCTCAGCATCGACGGCAGCACCGCCCCGGCGGGCCGGGGAAGACCGTCACCGTAGATGTCGTCGTTGATCTCGAAGTCGGCGGCGATGTTCCGCCGCAGCCGCTCGCCCGGCCCGTTCTCCCCGTGCTCTCTCGCGTACCGGTCTCCCCGTTCGTGATGGTCTCGCAGCAGATGGGAGACCTCGTGCACCCAGACGCCCGCCAGCTCCTCCACCGGGGTGCGCGCGACGAAGCCGGGGGAGGCATAGCAGCGCCAGTGCGCGTCCACCGCCATCGTCGGCACTGAACGGTCCTCCACGACGTGCAGCGCGAAGAGCGCGCTCGCCAGATAGGGACGAACCTTGACCGCGTGCAGTCGCGCGGCCAGCAACTTCTCCAGGTCCAGCGGAAGGCCGGGCGGTCCGTACGGCTCGCCGGAGGCGGCCGGGCGCGTCGGAACGGCGGCCCGCGCTCGGCGCGGCGGTGCGGGCCGGGCCATCGGAACCTTCGGTGTTCTCGTCACCGGCCCACCCGGGCCGCGGGCTCGGCGCCGGCCGCCCCCGCGGCCCGCAGTACCGACTGATCCGCCCGCCGGGCGAGGCCGATCACTCCGGCCAGCCGTTCCACCGACTCCGGCACCTCCCAGTCGTCACGCCGCAGCGAGGCCAAGACCTTCGCCGGGGCGACCAGCAGGTCCGCGGCACCGGTCTCCAGCGCCCGGACCAGGACCATCCAGCCGGCCTCCCAGCGCTCCCGCTGCGGCCGTGCGCCCACGGCGGCCACCACCGCCTCCAGAGTCGCCTGACGCAGGTCTCCCCGCATCGGCAGCTCGGCGGACGCGGGATCGGCGAGCAGCGTCTCGGGGTCCGGCAGGTCCATCCGGTCCAGATGGGCAAGAAGTTCGAGCCCCGGCCCGTCCCCCACCGCGCCCCGTACCAGCGCCGCCAGCACCTCCCGAGAGACCGACGCCGCCGTACCGAAGGCCAGCAGTGTCAGCGCGGCTTCCCAGCTCCGGGGCGACGGCCAGGCACCGCCGCGCCGTGTCTCGGTGCTCGGGAGCCGGTGGATCAGTGTCGGCCGTGCCTGCAGGAATCCGCAGACCGCCCGCCGGGCGTAGGCCACCGCCTCCGGCAGCTTCTCCGGTACCAGCCGGGGCAGTCGCGCCCGGGGCCAGACCCCGCCGAGCCCGCGCACCACCGTGTCCGGGTCGTGGACCCAGTACAGGTGCACGAACCGATTGGCCAGCGGCGGGCTCAGCTCCCATCCGTCCGCTGCCGACGCGCGCGGGTTGGCGGCGGCCACGATCCGTACCGCCGACGGCAGTTGCAACGCACCGACCCTCCGCTCCAGGACGACCCTGAGCAGCGCGGCCTGGACGGCCGGAGTGGCGGTGGAGAGTTCGTCCAGGAAGAGCAGTCCCCGTCCGGCACGGACGAGGTCCACTGCCCACTGCGGCGGCGCCATGGGCACTCCTTGCGTCGCCGCATCATCGCCGACGATGGGCAGCCCGGAGAAGTCCGTCGGTTCGTGGACGCTGGCGATCACGGTCGTCAGCGGCAGGTCGAGCGAGGCGGCGAGCTGCGTCAGCGCCGCGGTCTTGCCGATGCCCGGTTCGCCCCACAGCAGCACGGGCAGGTCGGCCGCCACGGCCAGGGTGAGCGCTTCGAGCTGCTCGTCGGGGCGCGACTCGCTTGCGGTGGTTCGCAGCAGGGCCAGGAGGTCGTCGGCGAGAGCGAGTTGCGGGTCGGTTCCGGACGCGCCGGCGGACGTCCCGGTCGTCGGGACCGATGCGGACGGAAGGGCACTGGAGATCATGGGCTTCACCTGGGGGTGTTCGAAATGGGCGGCATGGCCGCAGGACGGTGGAGCCGGCCCGTGCGGAATTCGTGCTGCGAGCGCGGGACGGTCAGCTTGCCCGTGCTCGACTGGTGCGGAAGCGCGCCCGACCGCGCCGTGGGGGGCGCGTTGCGGGAGGGTGCGCGGGGCGCAGCCCGGAGCGGAAGAGTCCGTGGTCGAGGCGGCGGGCCGCGGCGGACTCCAGCGCCTCTCGCAGGGGCCCGCCGCGCAGGACCGCACCCGGCCCGAGCAGGCCCTCGACCACGGCCAGCGCCCCGGAGACATCGCCGTGGCCGAGCCGCTCCCGGACGGCGGGGAGTGCCTGCGGGTCGCGGTGCACCGCGTCGATCGCGCGAAGGCACGGCAGCGCGGGGCCACCGAGTGCCACCAGCAGCTCTTCCCTGCGCAGTTGCGCCGGGTCGTGGTCGACCGCCGTCAGCACCCCGCCCCGCAGCGCGATCCGGTGGACCTCGCCCCGGCACTCCACTCTGTGGGGGTCGCCGGGCTGTTGCCCAGGCCCGGGCGCGGGTTCTGCTCCGGACGCCGACAACGCCTTGGCCACAAGCGGATGCAGCCGATCGGCGGCGACCAGCCCGGCCCGCAGCAACGCCAGATCCGGAAGGACCCGGGCCGACGCCTCCGGGAGCACCGGCAGTGCCGCGACCATCTGGGGCGGCGGCGCCTCCCGAAGCGGCCGGAACGTCGGGACGTGGTGGTCGTCGGGGGCGACGAGTTCGAACGCCCTGCGGTTCCGTGCGCCGAACCGCACGGTGAAAACCCCGCCGGAGTCGCCCTCCGCCCCCAGCAACAGCTCGGCCTCGGCGGCCCACCGCGCCGACGCCCACGAGAGATCGTCGGCCTCGGAGGGATCGGACCGGACCGGCACTTTCAGCCAGTCGAGCGGGTCGGGCCGCTCGAGGGGCGCCGGGACCGGCGCGATGTCGGCACCGCAGCGCGACGCCAGTTCGCCGCATCGACTGGAGTCCCACAGATGCCGGTGCAGGTCGAGCCGGAAACGCCGGGCGGGATGCGGGTGCGGGTGACGGCCCGGTGCGTCGTCGCCGTGCTCGTCCCAGAGGGCCAAGGACATCCGCTGGCCGGCGTCCGCCCAAGCCGGCGGTGTACGCACCACCAACTGCAACGGCGTGGTGCCGAAGCGGCCATAACGGCTGAGGGAGATGGTCAGGCCGGGCCGGATCCGCCCGTGGGGAGCGACGCGGGGCATGTGCCAGCGAAGCAGATCCGGCGCCAGCCGACGCAGATCCGCTTTAAGGCGGGTGACGAACTCGGTGCCGTAGCGGTCGCGTACGGCGCGCAGATCGAAATCGATGTCGATCCGAGCGGAGGCGCAGGCCCCCGCCCAGTCACCGACCGCACGCCGTGCGGTCGCAGTCTCGATCATGGACAGTGGCACGGCGTACTCACGCACGCGCTGCCACATCAGCAGACGGGCCGGAATGTTCGCGAGGTGCGGTGCCATCAGCACTCACCTTGCGCGAACGATCCCCCCGATCTGTACGAGGAGTTGTTCTTCATCCCGGACATCATAAGCACCTGGATGCGGACCTGTCAGTCTGGCCGGTGATCGAGCCGGTACCGTAGTTCCCGCAAGGCCACCGCCCGGAACGCCGTGCTGATAGGACAATCGTGCCGGCTCGTCCAAGACACAGCCGACGCCAGGACAACCACGCCTACACCGTCGCAGCAGCACGATGGGCTCCATCACCACGCTCGTATCTCCGAACACTCCGCTGGGACAGTTTCCGGCCTTCGCCTACCCCGCCTCGAAGACCCTCCTCAACGCGCTCACCGGATGGTTCGCCGTCGAACTCGACGACACACCGATCAAAATCAACTCGGTGTGCCCCGGTTACAACGCCACCGATCTGAACAACGATCTCGGAACGCAGCATCCGGCAGAGGGCGCGAAGGTCGTCGTGCGCGCCGCCACGCTCCCCGCGGACGGTCCCAGCGGCGGCTTCTTCGACGTGAACGGTCCCGTGCTCTGGTGACCTTCGAGACCTCGGCCCGCCGGAAGCATCTCGTCCCGACGCCCGCCGTGGGCGTGACCGGGCGGAGTAGCTTTCCACGGCGGCTTGAGTGGCCTCTTCGGTGTGAAGGAAGGTGTCAGTCGTCGGGGTCTTGGGCGGCGTAGTCGTGGAGGGCGGGGAGGTCGAGGACGGTGATGCGGCGGCGGCCGGTGCGGATCAGCCCGGCGCGGCGCAGGACGGTGAGCGCGCGGGCGACCGTCTCGCGGGACGCGTCCGTCCAGCTGCCCAGCTCGGCCTGGGACAGCGGCGGGCCGATCTCGATCGCGCCGTCGCGGGCGGGCGGGACGTGCCGGGCGGACCGTTCGGCGAGCTGCGCGAGCAGCAGCGCGAGCCGGCGGGCGCCGCGGGCGGCGGCCTGCGCCTGCAGGCGGCGGTCGTGGTCGTCGATCCGGTCGACGAACGTGCCGGTGACCAGCCGCCACACGTCCGGGTGCGACTCCAGGAACCCGGTGAAGCGGGACGCCGGGACGACCAGCGCCCGGATCGGCGACAGCGCCGTCACGGTCGCCGAGCGGGTCCGGCCGCCGAGCGCGGCGCTCTCGGCGATGAGGTCGCCCGGCCCGCGCACGGCGAGCACGACGTCGTGGCCGTCCGCGGTCGTCGCGGTGACCTTCGCCCAGCCCCGCTCGATCACGATCACGTGGTCGGACTCGTCGCCCTGGTAGACGAGCGGCGCGCGGGCCCCGAACTGCCGGACGCGCGCGACGGCGCGGAGCGCGGCCTGCTGGGCCGCGTCGAGCGCGGGCCAGAAGCCGGGATGCGGGGAGGACGCGTGCGGGGCCAACAGTCCTCCTTGCGCGGCGGGTGCGGATCCGTCACCCGAACGGTAAACCGGCGGTGCGGGCGAGGCAACGCGGTATCACCGTCCGGGAGGCGGATCACGTCGGGCCGGTCAGGCGCCGGGCGGGCCCGCTTCGACCGTCAGGTCGGCGTGGTCGAACGACAGGTGGCCCGCCGCCTTGAGGGCGTTCTCCAGCGGCTCCTCGTAGGACCACGCGACGTCGGCGGCGCCGTCCCGCAGCGACCAGTACGTCGCCTCCCCCTTGTAGGGGCACACCGTGCGGGTGCCGCTGCGCACGAGGAGGTCGGTCCTCACGTCCTCGGCCGGGATGTAGAACCGGTTCGGCAGGCCCGTCTCCGACAGCAGCTTCGCCCGGGTCGTGTCGGCGAGGACGTCGCCGCCCCGCAGGACGCGGACGCGGCGGGACGTCGCGCGGACGTCGACGCGGTGGAACGGGTCGCGCAGATGGCCGCGCACCTCCTCGTCCTCGTCGAACCAGGCGTCCATCCGGCCCCAGTAGAACGCCATGTACCCGCGCAGCCAGGACGCGGGCGGCAGCGGCTCGGGGTAGGCCCACACCGCGTTCTCGGCGGCCCGGTCGCCCACCCGCAGCGTCCAGTACGCGGCGTCGCCCTTGAACGGGCAGTGGGTGCTGTGCTCGGTCCTCTCCAGCAGGTCCGTGCGGACGTCCTCCTCCGGTACGTAGAGGACGGGCAGCAGCCCGGTCTCGTGCACGAGCTTGCCTCGCTCGGTGTCCAGGACGGTCTCGCCCGCGAAGCGCGCGCGGACGCGGCGGGGGAAGTCGTGCATGAACAGCTTGTGCTTCGGCGCGTCGATCGTGTAGTTGACCGTCTCGCCGGGGGAACCCGAGAGCGGTCCGGGAGGCAGGGTGAGCGACATCAGCGACTCCTATCGCGCCTATACGCCGGTGGGCATCGTCTCCAGCTCGCCGAGGCGCGCCCGCTCCAGGTGGAGCGGTTGCAGCGCGGTCGTGGCGCGGAACCAGCACAGGGCGTCGTAGCGTTCCGCGACGTTCGTCGGGACGTACTGGCGTCCGTCCCGGTCGGGGTCGTAGACGACGCCGATCGCCCGGTGCCCCAGCGTGCGGGTGAGGAAGGACGGCTTGTCGCGTTCGGGCGGCATCACGAACAGGCCGCGCTGCAGCTCCGACTCGGCCAGCACCGCCTCCAGCGACCCGGCCCGCGGCGGCGGGACGAGCATCTCCTCCATCGCCGCGCCCCAGCTCGGCGCCGCGACGACCTCGCCGGGACCGCCCGCGAACCCGACCACGACCACCCGGTCGCGGCCGTGCCGCTCCCTGGCGAGCTGCCCGAGGCTGACCATCCCCGCCCGCGCCATGTCGGTGGCGCGGGCGTCGCCCACATGGGTGTTGTGCGCCCACACCACGGCCTTGCCGGGGCGTCCTCCGGCGGCGTGGAACTCCATCAGCCGGTCGAGGGTGTCGGCCATGTGGACGTCCCGGACGTTCCACGACTCCGCGCCCCCGACGATCATGGACCGATAGTAGCGCTCGGCCCCGGCGGCGACCTCGGCGTTCTGCCGGGCGTCGAACTCGGCCTGCCGGTCGTGGTCGGGGGCGTGCCCGACGGGACGGCGCAGCCGGGAGAGCAGCGCGAGGACCTCCTCCTCGCACCCCGCGGGGACGAGCGAGGTGTTCCGCCCGTAGGACTGCGGGTCCTGGCCGTGCGGCTCGAAGCAGCGGTACGCCTCCAGGGCCGTGCCGAGGTACTCCGGGCGGCGGTCGGCGAGGTACTCGACGACGGCGCGCAGCGACTCCCACAGGCTGTAGACGTCGAGCCCGTAGAAACCGGCGCGCCGGTCCGCCGGGAGGTCCGCGTTGCGGTCGCGCAGCCAGCGGCAGAACCGGGCGGTCTCCTCGTTGGCCCACATCCACGTCGGCCAGCGCTCGTAGGCGTCCAGTTCGGCGCGCGGGTCGGCGGCGGCGCCGGGCGCGAGCGTCACCGATCGTCCGACGCGGCGGCAGTCCGGCCAGTCGCCCTCCACGGCGACGAACGAGAAGCCCTTGTCCGCGATGAGGTGCCGGGTGATCGCGGACCGCCAGGCGTAGTACTCGTGCGTCCCGTGGCTGGCCTCGCCGAGCAGCACGCACGAGGCGTCCCCGATCCGGTCCAGGAGCGGGCCGAGGTCCTCCTCGTACTCCAGCTGCAGCGCGGCGCCGCGCACGTCGTCGGCATCGCTCATCGGTGCTCCCCCTCTTCCCGATGTCGCGTTCGCTTCGTGCTCCCCGCCTTCCCCGCGACGGACGGTTCAATTCCCAGCCGAACATCCCTTTTGTGGGGGTTTACTCGGGCCGGTGGCGGCCGGTGGCGGCGGCCCGGTACGCGCTGGGCGTGACCCCGTACGCCGCGCGGAACGCGCGGCTGAACCCGGCGGCGTCCGGCATCCCCCAGCGGGCCGCGATCGCGCCGATCCGCTGCGTGCCGAGGAACGGGTCGGCAAGCTCCCGGCGGCACCGCTCCAGGCGGCGGTCCCGGACGTACCGGGCGACGGTGGTGCCGGTCGGCTGGAACAGCCGGTACAGCTGCCGGACGGAGATGTGGTGCGCGTCCGCGATCCGCGCCGGGCACAGGTCCGGCTCGTGCAGCCGCGCCTCGATCCACTCCCGGACGGCGCGCAGCATCGCCGCCCGCTCGGGGGCCCGGCCGGCGCACTCGTTCCGCACTCCCAGCCACTCCCCCGCCGCCCCGGCGACCAGCTCGACGATCGCCCCGCCGACATGGTGCGCGAACGGCTCGCCGGCCGGGGGCGCCGCGCCGCCGGAGGCGTCCGCGCCGTCCGCGGCGTCCGGGCCGCCGCCGGGTCCGCCGTGCTCGCGGGCGTCCTCGGCCAGCGCCGCGAGCAGGGCCGTCACCGGCCGCCCGGTGCGGGCCCGCGCGGACAGCAGCGTCCCGCCCAGCCCCGCCACCCGCGCGTGCGGCAGCGGCAGGGCGCGGTGCGGGATCACCACCGTGAAGATGTGGTGGGCGCCGAACGTGATCTCCACCGGGCGGGTCAGGTCGTAGAACACCGCGTCGCCGGCGGCGACCGCGACCCGCCGGCCGTTCTGCCGCAGCACGCAGGAGCCGCGCAGCACCAGGCCGATCTTGTAGCACTCGCGGGTGTCGCGGGCGATCTGCCGGTCGCCGCGCCGGACCGCGTGCGCGGGCGCGCGGACGTCGCCGGCCTCGACGTCACCGTAGGTCCGGCCGAGCAGCCGGGCGGGGAAGGCGCCCCCCTCCGCGGCGGGGCGCAGGTGGAAGGGCCCGAAGGCCGAGCTGATCGTGTGCCGCCAGAATTCGGCCTGGTCGGCGGCAGGGCGGTCCGAGGTGCGGACGAGCGTTGCCATGACGCTCCTTCACAGTGCGGGGGCGGCCCCGGACGCCACCCGCAAGGCTTCTACAGCCGGTCAGATCCGTCAATGAGCGAGTCGAGACGAGGCCGCGCGCCGGGTTCGGCACTCGGCGCCAAGACGGCGGCAGGCAGCGCCAAGACCGGCCGCTCCCGCCCGGCCTATACATGTCGCTACCGGTACATACCGCTACGGGCCCGCCGCCGTGAACCGGAGGAGGGCCCGCTCCCCCGCCCGAACCGGAAGACCCCGGAGAGGAACACCATGCCCGAGGACGAACCCCAGGAGTCCGGCATCACCCGCAAGAAGTTCATCGTCGCCGCGGGCCTCGGCGCGCTCGCGGTCCCGGCCGCGGTGTCCGCCGCCGCCGCGCCGGCCGCGGCCCGCACGAGGCGGGAGCCGCTGACGCCCACGCCCATGTGCGACGACGGCGACGACCCGACCCCGCCGCAGATGGAGGGGCCGTACTTCAAGCCCGGCTCGCCGGAGCGCGCGTCGCTCGTCCGGCCCGGCATGCCCGGCACGCCGCTCACCGTCACCGGATACGTGTACTCGCTGTCGTGCCGTCCGGTGGCGCGCGCGCTGCTCGACTTCTGGCAGGCGGACCACTACGGCCGGTACGACAGCTACGGCTACACGCTGCGCGGCCACCAGTACACCGACGCGTCCGGGCGGTTCACCCTGTCGACCATCGTGCCGGGGCTCTACCCGGGACGCACCCGCCACATCCACGTCAAGGTGCAGGCCCCCTACCAGCCGATCCTCACCACGCAGCTGTACTTCCCGGGCGAGCCCCGCAACCGGACGGACATGCTGTTCGACCCGGCGCTGCTGATGGACGTCCAGGGCGGCCCGTCGGGACGCGCCGCCGCGTTCGACTTCGTCCTGCGGGTCCCGTAGCGCCCGCTCCCGCCCCCTCCAGGGAAACGTCCCCGTCGCGGCCGCCCGGCCCGGCGGGGACGCCTGTTTCGTCGAACGTGACCTGGAAGTGATGGGATTACCCCGCGAAGCCGAGATGAAACGGATAGTCTCCCGACGATCACCATCGGCCGCGTAAGGAAGTCTGGAGCGTACGCCGCATGAGCGCTGCCAACCGCGTACAGGTCATCACACGGTGGGGGGCCATCTCCTTCATGGCGGCAGCGGTCATCACCGCCACCGCCGGTGGTTTCGCCCAGTCCTACGCCGGTCTGTACCACTGGGCGCTGGAGCACGGCCTGACCGGCTGGAAGGCCAGCTCGTTCCCGCTGCTGGTCGACCTGTTCATCATCGTCGGCGAGCTGGGCCTGTTCCTGCTCGCCGTGGACGCGTTCGTCCTGCACCGCAAGAGCGCGATGAGCTGGCTGGACTTCTTCCTGCCGCTGACGATCGCCCTCGCCGGGTGGACCGCGAGCCTCATCTTCAACGTCGGGCACGTCGGCAACCGGACGTTCTCGTACCAGGTGACGGCGGCCGTCCCGCCGATCGTGTCGATGCTCGGCCTGTTCGTCCTGCTGCGAACACTCCACCGGTACGTCTCGCAGAAGACGGAGGAGGCCGAGGAGGAGGCGCCCAAGCAGCCCGAGCCGCAGACGCGCGCCATCGCCGGGCCGGTCACCCTGCAGCACATCACGCTGATGCCGCTGCGCAACACCGGCCCGCTCCCGCAGATCCAGGTCCCCGGGCACCGGAGCCCGCGCTCGTCAGCGCCGCCGCCGCGCGCAGCGAGCTGAACGGGCACGGCTCGGTCACCACGGTCGAGGAGCCCGCCGTCCCCACGCTGGACGCCGAGACCCTGCGGGCGCTCGCCCGCGAGATCCTCGAGCGCACCAACGGCGACACCGCCGCGGCCGTGGCCGAGATCCGCGCGCAGGGCCACGTCTTCGACGAGTCCGAGGTCGTGTGGGTGCGCGAGAAGATCTGGTTCCCCTACGCCGTGTACCGGCTGCTCGCCAAGCACGACGGCGACGGGGCGCTCGTCGCCCGGGAGCTGAACGAGCAGGGCGTCGAGTACGACCCGGCGAAGCTGGACGAGCTCGTCCGCTCCTGGCAGTGACCGCCCCGGACGCCGCCCGCACGGAAAACCCGTCGCGGGCGGCGTTCGGCGTTCGTACGGTGTCGCGCATGGCCAAGCGAATCGCCTGGACAAGGACGTGCTCTCGCACGCGGCGAACATCGCGGGTGTCGGAGGTGTTCGTGGCGGTCGGCTCGTCCCTCGGCGTGGAACCGGCCGCGGGCCTGTGCGCCGTCGCGGCCGAGTCCGGCGCGACGCTGATCATCGTGAACCGGGACCCGACGCCCTACGACGACCTGGCCGACCGGGTCGTCCGCGAGCCCATCGGCGAGGCGCTGCCCGCGCTCTGCGCCGAGCTCGCGGGATGAGCGGCCGCGTCCTGCTGCTGCCGCCCGCGGCGACGGCCACCGCCGCGCGGCTGGGCGAGGCGGCGGCCGGGCGCGGCCTCGCGGTCCGGACGCTGCACCGGCGGCCCGTCCCGCCCGGCCTCCGGGGGCGCGCGCACGTGTACGGCGGGGAGGCGTTCGCGTCGGAGGCCGCGTCGGTCCTGGACGTGGCGCTGCTGGCGCCCGGCCCCGGGTGGCTGCCCGGCCTGCCCGCGGAGTTCACGGGACGCCGCGTCCGCCTCGGCTCGCCGGACGAGGCGCGCCGGCTGGACGCGCCGACGTTCGTCAAACCGGCGTCCGGGAAGGCGTTCGCGCCCGGCGTGTACGGGCCGGGCCGCCCGCCGGACGGGCTGCCCGCCGCGGCGCCCGTGCTGCTCTCGGACCCGGTGGTGTTCGCGGGCGAGTACCGCCTGCACGTCCTGGACGGCGCGGTGCGGGCCGCGTCCCGCTACGCGGTGCACGGGGTGCTCGACGCCGCGCCGCTCGGCGTCCTGCCGGAGCGCGCGGCGGTGGAGGCGTTCGCCGCGGACCTGCTGGCGCACGCCGCCCCGGACCTGCCCGGCGCGGTCGTCGTGGACGTCGGCCTCGTCACGGCGCCGGGCCCGCCCCGGTACGCGGTGGTCGAGGCGAACGAGGCGTGGTTCAGCAACTGCTACGCGGCCCCGCCGGACCGGGTGCTGGACGTCGTGCTGCGCGCCGCCGCGCCCCGCGCGGACCTCGCCGCCCGCGACGAGCCGTTCGTCCGGACCTGACCGCCCGCGCCCGCGGCCGACCTGGAGGCCCGTCAGCTGCGGGGACGTCCACGCCGGGCGGTTCGGCGCGGGTGGGCGTGCGGCGGCACGCGCGCTTCTGGGATCCTGCTGGTCGCGCGGACGAGAGGACGAGATGCAGGGGAAACGGCACCGGCTGGAGCTGGACGACGAACGGGTGCGGGAGTTCTGGCGGGAGCGGCGCGTGTGCACGCTCGTGACGCTGCGGCCGGACGGCACGCCGCACGCGGTGCCCGTCGGGGCCACGCTGGACCCGGCGGCGGGGATCGTCCGAGTGATCACGTCGGGCGGGTCGGCGAAGGCGCGGCACGTGCGGGCCGCCGGGCCGGCGGGGCTGCCGGTCGCGGTGAGCCAGGTGGACGGGCGCCGCTGGTCGACCGCCGAGGGGCGGGCGGTGCTGCGGACGGACGCGGAGTCGGTCGCGGACGCGGAGCGGCGGTACGCCGAACGGTACAAGCCGCCGCGCCGCAACCCGGAGCGGGTCGTCATCGAGATCGCGGTGGCGCGGGTGCTCGGCAATGTCTGAGGACGTACGGAACTCGGGCGGCCCGGTCGACCCGCCGGACGGGCGGGCGGCGGCCGGGGACCGCGGGGCGTCCGACCGGGCGGCGGGGGCGCGCGGCGCCGGAGTGCGCGGCGCCGGGGAGGCGCCGATCACGGTGGAGGACGTCGGCGCCGGCGGCCACCGGGTCACCGTGGTGGGGATCGGGGCGGACGGCTGGGACGGGCTCGCCGGCCCGGCGCGGGACGCGGTGCGGGCGGCCGAGGTCCTGGTCGGCGGGGCGCGGCAGCTCGGGATGCTGCCCGACCTCGCGGCCGAGTGCGTCGCGGTGGCGTGGCCGTCGCCGATGCTGCCCGCGCTGCCCGCGCTGTTCGACGAGCACCGCGGGCGGCGGGTGGCGGTCCTCGCGAGCGGCGACCCGATGTTCTTCGGGGTCGGGACGACGCTGGTGCGGCTGCTCGGCGCGGAGAACGTCCGGGTGCTGCCGCACGTGTCGTCGATGTCGCTGGCGTGCGCGCGGCTCGGCTGGGCGCTGGAGGACACCGACGTCGTCACCGCCGTGGGTCGCCCGCTGGCGGCGCTGGCCCGGGTGCTGGCGCCGGGCCGGCGGGTGCTGGTGCTCAGCGCGGACGCCGGCACGCCCGCGGAGGTCGTCGAGCTGCTGGAGGAGCGGGGGTTCGGCGCCAGCGAGGTCACGGTGCTGGAGCGGCTGGGCGGGCCCGACGAGCGGGTGGGGCCGCCGCGGGCGGACGTCGCGGCCCTCAACATCGTGGCCGTGCGGTGCCGGGGCGCGGGCGTCCAGGCGGTGCCGGGGCTCCCGGACGACGCCTACGACCACGACGGGCAGCTCACCAAGCGGGAGGTCCGGGCGATCACGCTGGCGCGGCTCGCGCCCGTCCCCGGGGAGCTGCTGTGGGACGTCGGCGCGGGCGCCGGGAGCATCGCGATCGAGTGGATGCGGGCGCACCGGGCCTGCCGCGCCGTCGCGGTGGAGGCGCTGGCCGCGCGGGCGGAGCGGATCCGGGCGAACGCCGAGCGGCTCGGCGTCCCGGGCCTGGAGGTGGTCGCCGGCGAGGCGCCGCGCGCGCTGGCGGGGCTGGCCGAGCCGGACGCGGTGTTCGTCGGCGGCGGCGTCACCGCGGGCGGGATGCTCGACGCGTGCTGGGCGGCGCTGCGGCCGGGCGGGCGGCTCGTCGCGAACGCGGTCACGCTGGAGTCGGAGCACGTGCTGGTGGAGGCGCGCCGGAAGCTGGGCGGCGAGCTGACCCGGGTCGAGGTGAGCCGGGCGGGGCCGGTGGGCGGCTTCACGGGATGGAGGGCGAGGATGCCGGTGACGCAGTGGTGCGCGGTGAAGGGCCGGTGACGCGGTGACGGTCCACTTCATCGGCGCCGGGCCCGGCGCCGCCGACCTGATGACCGTGCGGGGCCGCGACCTGGTCGCCGCGTCGCCGGTGTGCCTCTACGCGGGCAGTCTCGTCCCGGCGGAGGTGCTGGAGTGGTGCCCGCCGGGGGCGCGGCTCGTCGACACGGCGAACATGGTGCTGGACGACATCGTCGCCGAGCTCGTGGCGGCGCACGGCCGCGGGGAGGACGCGGCGCGGCTGCATTCGGGCGACCCGTCGGTGTTCAGCGCGATGGCCGAGCAGATGCGGCGGCTCGACGCGGCGGGCGTCCCGTACGACGTGACGCCCGGGGTGCCGGCGTTCGCGGCGGCGGCCGCGGCGCTGGGCCGGGAGCTGACGGCGCCGGGGGTCGCGCAGACGGTGGTGCTGACGCGCACGGCGGCGCGGGCGACGCCGATGCCGCCGGGCGAGGACCTGGCGGCGCTCGGCCGGAGCCGCGCGACGATGGTGCTGCACCTGGCCGTGCAGCGGATCGACGCCGTGGTGGAGGAGCTGCTCCCGAACTACGGAGGCCGCTGCCCGGTCGCGGTGGTGGCGCGGGCGTCGCGGGAGGACGAGCTGGTCCTGCGGGGCACGCTCGCCGACATCGCCGGGAAGGTGCGGGACGCCGGGGTGCGGCGCACGGCCGTGATCATCGTCGGGTCGGTGCTGGGCGCGGAGGACTTCGCCGACAGCCACCTGTACTCGGCCGCCCGCCGCCGCGGCTAGGCGCGGCCGACGATCGTGCCGCCCCGGTCGATGACGACGATGTCGACCTCGACCGGGGCACCGCGCAGGACGTCCAGCGCGGTGGCCCGCGCGCGCTCCGCGACGAGGTCGCCGAGCGGGATCCCGGCCTCCTGGCACACCTGGAGCGCGTGCAGCGCGGTGTTGCAGCCGCGGACGCGCTCGGCGGTCTCCGGGTCGCCGATCATGGCGGCGAGGACGGCGAAGTCGACCTGCGAGCGCTTGGAGTGCAGGTCGAGGTGCCCGGCGGCGAGCTTGGCGAGCTTGCCGATGCCGCCGGCGATCGTCAGCCGCGGCACGGGGTGGCGGCGCACGTACTTCAGCACGGCCCCGGCGAAGTCGCCCATGTCGAGCAGGGCGTCCTCGGGCAGGCCGTGGAGTTCGGCGACGACCTTCTCGGACGTGCTGCCGGTGGCCCCGGCGACGTGCGTGCGGCCCATCGCGCGGGCGACGTCCACGCCGCGCCGGATGCTGTCGATCCACGCGGAGCAGGAGTACGGGACGACGACGCCGGTGGTGCCGAGGATCGACAGGCCGCCGAGGATGCCGAGGCGCGGGTTCCAGGTGCGGCGCGCGAGCTCCTCGCCGCCGTCCACGGAGATCTCCACGATGACGTCGGCGTCGCCGAGGACCTCGCGCATCATCCGGCGCGGCACCGGGTTGATCGCGGGTTCGCCGACGTCGAGCGGCAGGCCGGGGCGGGTGACGGTGCCGACGCCGGGGCCCGCCCGGAACGTGACGCCGGTGCCGGGCGGCCCGGGACGGACGGTCGAGCGGACGAGCGCGCCGTGCGTGACGTCGGGGTCGTCGCCCGCGTCCTTGACGATCCCGGCGGTGGCGCGGCCGTCGCCGAGCTCCTCGACGGCGAGCGCGAACGCGGGCCGCTGCCCCTTCGGCAGGGTGATCTCGACGGGGTCGGGGAACTCGCCGGTCAGCAGGGCGGCGTGGGCCGCCTTGGTCGCGGCCGTCGCGCAGGCACCGGTCGTCCAGCCGTACCGCAGTCCGCTCATAGCATTCCCTCGTGGCGATTACTTCCGTGAGCAGGCGTGTGCTGCTGCTGGGAGGCACCGCGGAGGCGCGGCGGCTGGCCGGGCGGCTCGACGCGGACCCGGCGGTCGAGGTGACCAGCTCGCTGGCGGGCCGGACCGCCGCCCCCCGGGCCCTTCCCGGACGGGTGCGGGTCGGCGGGTTCGGCGGCCCGGACGGGCTCGCGGCGTGGCTGCGGGACGAGCGGATCGACGCGGTCGTGGACGCCACGCACCCGTTCGCCGCGCGGATGACCGGCAACGCCGCCCTGGCCTGCGCGGCGGCCGGGGTGCCGCTGCTCGTGCTGCGCCGTCCGGGCTGGACGAAGGGGCCGGGCGACGACTGGCGGCGCGTCCCGTCCCTGGCGGCCGCCGCCGCGGACCTGCCCGGCGAGCGCGTGTTCCTGACGACCGGGCGCACCGGGCTCGCGGCGTTCGCGGGCGACGCCCGCCGCCGGTACCTCGTGCGGTCGGTGGACCCGCCCGAGCCGCCGCTGCCGGCCCGCACGACGGTCGTGCTGGCGCGCGGCCCGTTCACCGTCGGGGACGAGACGGCGCTGATGCGCGAGCACCGCGTCGACGTGCTCGTCACCAAGGACAGCGGCGGCGCGATGACGGCCGCGAAGCTGACCGCCGCGCGGCGGCTGGGCGTCCCGGTCGTGGTGGTCGACCGGCCGCCCGTCCCGGACGGCGTCCCGGTGGCGGCGACCGTCGAGGACGCGGCGGCGTGGCTCGGTCATGCGGGCCGCCTCACGCCGGGTAGCGGCGGGGCGTGAACACGGCGGTGCCGCCGCCGCGCTCGGCGACCCGGGTCCGCGACGAGCCGACCAGCAGCAGGCACCGCATGTCGACGCCGGTCCCGTCGAGCTCGGCGAGCCGGACCACCCGGACGCTCTCCTCCGGGCCGCCGACGTCGCGGCCGATCACCACGGGCGTGTCCGGGGCGCGGTGCGCGAGCAGGACGTCGCGGGCCTTCGCGACCTGCCCGGTGCGGGTCCGCGAGGCGGGGTTGTAGATCGCGATCGCGAGGTCGGCGGCGGCGACGGCCGTGAGCCGCCGCTCGATGACGTCCCACGGCTTCAGCCGGTCCGACAGCGACAGCACGCAGTAGTCGTGGCCGAGCGGCGCGCCGATCCGGGACGCGACGGCGTTCGCCGCGGTCAGGCCGGGCAGCACCCGCACCGGGACGTGCTTCCAGCGCTCCTCGGCGGCGACCTCCAGGACCGCGGCGGCCATCGCGAACACGCCGGGGTCGCCGGACGACACGACCGCGACGCGCCGCCCCCGCTCGGCCAGCGCCAGCGCGAACTCGGCCCGCTCGGACTCCACCCGGTTGTCGGACGGGTGCCGCTCCTGCCGCGGGTTGGCGGGGACGCGGGCCAGGTAGGGGGCGTAGCCGACGAGGTCGTCGGCGGCGGCCAGCGCGTCCTGCGCCTCGGGGGTGAGCCAGTCGCGCCCGGCCGGGCCGAGCCCGACGACCGTCACCTCGCCGGGCGCGCCGTCCCCGGGCGTGCGGGGCGCGGGCAGCTCGCGGCGGGTCCGCTCGTGCACGCGGGACGGCAGGATCGCGAGGGAGAAGTACGGGACGGTCGCGGCGTCGACGTCCGCGAGCGGCTGCATCCGCTGCCCGCCGGTCGTGGCGCGCTCGACGTACCAGGCGTCGTCGAGGCGGCCGGCCTCCTCGACGGCGCCGCGGACGCCGCCGAAGGTGCGGCCGAGCTTGAGGACGGCGGCCGAGTCGGTGGCCGCGAGCCGCCGCGCCAGGTCGTCCGGCGGCAGCGTCCCCGGCAGGACGGTCAGGACCTCGTCGCGCTCCACCAGCGGGCGGCCCAGCTCGGCGGACGCGGCGCTGACCGACGTCACGCCGGGCACGGCGGTCGCCGGGTAGCGGCCGGACAGCCGCTTGTGGAGGTGCATGTACGAGCCGTAGAAGAACGGGTCGCCCGCGCAGAGCACGACGACGTCGCGCCCGGCGTCCAGGTGCTCGGCGAGGCGCTCGGCGGAGCGCTCGTAGAACTCGTCGAGGACCCGCTGGTAGTCGTCGGTGTCCTCGGTGGTGACCGGGTAGATCAGCGCCTCCTCGATCTGCCCGTCCCGCAGGTGCGGCTCGGCGATCCGGCGGGCGACGCTGCGCCCGTGCCGGGCGGCGTGGTGCACGATCACGTCGGCCGCCTCGATCAGCCGGACGGCCTTCACGGTGATCAGCTCCGGGTCGCCGGGCCCCAGCCCGACCCCGTACAGGTGTCCGGTCATCACTCTTCCTCGCTGGCGATGGCGTTGATCGCGGCGGCCGTCATGGCGCTGCCGCCGCGGCGGCCGTGCACGACCAGGTGGGGCAGGCCGGACGCGGCGAGCGCCTCCTTCGACTCGGCCGCGCCGATGAACCCGACCGGGACGCCCAGGACCGCGGCGGGGCGCCCGGCGCCCGCGTCGACCATCTCCAGCAGCCGGAACAGCGCCGTGGGGGCGTTGCCGATCGCGACGACGGAGCCGTCGAGGCGGTCCCGCCACAGCTCCAGCGCGGCGGCGCTGCGGGTGGTGCCGAGGTCGGCAGCGAGGCCGGGGACGCGCGGGTCGCGGAGCGTGCACACCACGTCGTTGTCCGCGGGCAGCCGCTTGCGGGTGACGCCGGACGCCACCATCTGCGCGTCGCACAGGATCGGCCGCCCGTCCAGCAGCGCGGCGCGGGCGGCCGCGACCGCGCCGGGCGACCAGGCCAGGTCGCGGACCAGGTCGGTCATCCCGCACGCGTGGATCATGCGGACCGCGACCCGGGCGACGTCCTCGGGCAGCCCGGACAGGTCCGCCTCCGCCCTGATGGTCGCGAACGACCGCCGGTAGATCTCCGCGCCGTCGCGGACGTAGTCGATCACTCGCTCCTCCGTGTTCGGGCGACGGCGGCCGCCGTCGCCGCCGGGTCCCGGGTCCGGGCGCGGACCTCGTCGCCGAGCCGCACCTCGTAGCCGCCGGGGGCGGCCACCACCGCGACGTGCCGGTCGGGCGGGTGCCCGCACCGGCGCTCGCAGCCGGACCAGTGCACCGGCGCCCCGCCCGCGGGTCCGTGCGGGCGCGCCGCGAGGACGGCCGCGGCGGCGTCCGCGCGGACGTCGGTCAGCGACCGGGCGCAGCCGGGGCGGCCCGCGCAGGCGGTGACCCCGGCCCAGTCCGCCGCCGTGACCAGGCCAGGAAAGTGTGGCATGTCCGTGAGGTCGGGGATCACGACGCCCCGCCACGGAGTGACGATGATCTCTTCGGCGTCCCGGAGCGGGGCGGGGTCGAGGCGCCCCAGCGGGACGAGCGCCGAGTGCGCGCGCCGTCCGTCCCGCTGGGGGATCGCGCCGAGCGGCGTCCGGCTCGGGACGGCCGGGACGGGCACCGGCCCGGCGCGGCGGCGGCCGCGCGCGAGGGCCTCGACGAGCGGCGCCCGGTCGGGCAGTTCGGAGATCCGCCATTCGGCGGTGCGGGCGCGGAGGAAGGCGCGGGCGGCGTCGACCGCGAGGCCGACGGCGTGTTCCGGGCTCGTGCGCAGACCGGAGTCGGTCCCGGCGAGGACGAGCGCGAGTTCGTCCGGTGCGACCGCGTACAGGCCGACGTCGGGGCGCAGGGCGATGGCGTCGCCGCGCCCGTCGTCGAGGGCGAACAGGAACCGGCCGGACAGCGCGGCGAGGGCGGGGTCCGCGCAGAGCGCGGCGTCGAGGGCCGGGACCAGGGGGCGGACGTCGAGGAGCCCGGCGCCGTCGCGTCCGGACAGGACGCTCGCGGCGATGTTCCGCACGCGCTCGTGCGTCGCCGAGGGCAGCAGCCCGGCCGCCCGCAGCCGGTCGCCCAGCTCGGCCTCGGCCCCCTCGGCGAGCCCCCTGATCTGCACGTTCGCGCGGGAGGTGAGCTCCAGGAAGCCGTCGCCGAGCGCGGCGGCGGCGTCGGCGAGCGCGCCGGTCTGGACGCGGGTGAGGAGCCCGCCGGGGAGCCGGACCCGCGCGAGCCCGCCGTCGGCCGCCGCGTGGACCCGGAGGGCGCCCGGGCAGCGGTCCGGGCCCGACCGCGGCGGTGGGGGGTGTGGTGAGGGCACGGCACGGATCTTACGAAGTCCGGCGCCGCCGCCCGACTCCGGCTAGGCCGGTCCGGGGAGCGGCCGGTACTCGAACCAGTCGAAGTCGGCGTGGTTCCGGCTCGTCCGCCCGTTCGCGGTCGCGTAGAGGCCGAGGAAGACCCCGGTGAAGCCACCCGCCACCTGGCTGGTCAGCATGTCGCCGTCCAGCGGCGGGCCGAGCGGGGCGAACGGGCCGGGGTCCGCCGCGTACAGCGCCCGGTACCAGCGGCCGTGCGCCTCGAAGCCGAGCCGGACCCGCTCCGCCGCGGGCGCCTCGGCCAGGACCGTCTCGAGGCCCTGCTCCCGCTTGACGAGGCGCAGCCCCCGCGCGGTCGAGACGAGCAGCACGTGGAAGTCGCCGTTCTGCACGAGGGCGAGGCCCGCCTGCTCCTCGTCGCGCGGCGCGAACTCCAGCGCGGTGAACGCTGCGAAGTCGTGGTGCCGCTGCCCTTGCGCGACGAACGACGGGTTCGCCGTGTCGGCGAGGGTTTCCGGCCGGACCCGCAGCCGCAGGTGCCCGGGGCGGTCGGTGAGGCTCCACCACCGCTCGCGGGGCGGGCGGAGCATGCTCCACTCCGGCGCGAGGGAGGGCGCGTCGAAATGGTCGCAGGCGGGTTGCGCGGGCCAGGGCGCCGGCGGCGTCGACGGCGCCTCGCGGACGGGTTCGACCGGGTCGGCGGCCGGCCAGCCGTCCTCCCAGCGCACCCGCGTCAGGAAGGTCTCCCGCCCGAGGGCGCAGCGGTCCCGGTGGTGCGGCCGCATCGCCAGCAGCGCCATCCACCACTCGCCGTCCGGGGTGTCGACGAGGTCGCCGTGCCCGGTCCCGACGATGGGGTACTCGCCCGTCCGGGTGTCCAGGCCGAGGTGCCGGCGCGTCAGGATCGGGTTGCGCGGGTTGCTTTCGTAGGGGCCGGTGACGGCGTCGGCGCGCGCACTCATCACCGCGTGGTCGAGCGCGGTTCCCCCTTCGGCCGTCAGCAGGTGGTAGCGGCCGTCCACCTTGTAGATGTGGGAGCCTTCGGTCCAGATGGCGTTCTTGACGGTCCCGTCCCAGATGACGTGCTCCTCGCCGACCAGCGCCGGGGCGGACGGGTCGTACTCGCGCAGCCAGATCTCGGTGTGCCCGTCGTAGCGGCCGGTGAGCCGGGTTCCGGTGCACCAGGCCCGGCCGTCGTCGTCGAAGAACGGCGACGGGTCGATGCCCTCGCCCTCCAGCCGGTGCGCGTCCGACCACGGGCCGGCCGGGTCGTCGGCGGTCAGCACGAAGTGCCCCGACCACTCGGCGCCGTCGACGAGCGTGCAGAACAGGTGGAAGCGGCCGTCGTGGTGGCGCAGGGCCGGCGCGTACAGGCCGCCGGACGCCGGGACGCCGTCCAGCGGGAGCTGGTCCGGACGGTCGAAGGCGTGCCCGATGCACCGCCAGTGGACCAGGTCGCGGCTGTGGAACACCGGCAGCCCCGGGAACCACTCGAACGTGGACGTCACCAGGTAGTAGTCCTCGCCCACCCGGCAGACCGAGGGGTCGGGGCGGCAGCCCGGCAGGATCGGGTTCCGGAACCGGTTCACAGCGGCGTCACCTCCGCCGGGACGTCGAGGACGCGGTCGGCGCCGAGGACGCGCACCGGGCCGTCCAGCGTGCACGCGCCGCGCAGCGGGAGGTCCTCGCTGGAGCCGCCGACCATGACCTCGATCGCGCCCGGCTCGACGATGCGGCGCAGGTCGGGGCCGGTGAACGAGGTGCGGTCGGCGTGCACGGTGAACGCGACGCGGGCGGCGTCCCCCGGTTCGAGGCGGACGCGGGCCCACCCGGCGAGCAGGCGGGACGGGCGGACGACGGAGGCGACCGGGTCGGCGAGGTAGAGCTGGACGACCTCGGTGCCCGGGCGGTCGCCGACGTTGCGGACGACCGCCTCCACGGTCAGCGACCCGTCGGTGGGGGCGCGCTCGTCGACGCGCAGGTCCGTGTAGGCGAACCGCGTCCAGGTGAGGCCGTGCCCGAACGGGAACAGCGGGGCGGGGCTGACGGCGCTCCAGTCGTGCGGGCCGTCCATCTTCGAGCGCAGGTAGGTAACGGGCGGGCCGGACGCGCGGCGCGGGACGCTGATCGGCATCCGCCCGGACGGCTCGACGCGTCCGGTGAGCACCCCGGCGACCGCCCCCGCGCCCTCCTGGCCGGGGAGGAACGCCTGGACGACGGCGGCGGCCCGGTCGGCGAGGTCCTCGATGGCGTACGGGCGGCCCGACAGCAGCACGATCACGGTGGGCGTGCCGGTGGCGAGGACGGCCTCGGCGAGGTCGCGCTGCCGTCCGGGCGGCGCGAGGGTCTCGGCGTCGCAGCCCTCCCCGGACGTGCCGCGCCCGAACAGGCCGGCCCGGTCGCCGAGCGCCACGACGGCCACGTCGGCGTCGCGGGCCGCCGCGGCGGCCGCGGCGATGTCGTCCTCGGTGACCAGGACGTCCGCGGACGGGGCGACGGCGACGTCGGGCAGCTCGCCGCGCAGGGCGTCGGCGAGGGTCGGGACGTCCACGCCGAGCGGCAGGTCGGGCCGGTGGCGGCCGACGTGCGCGGGGAAGGTGTAGCAGCCGAGCATCCCGGCCGTGTCGTCGGCGAGGGGGCCGGTGAGCGCCACGCGGGCGGCGGGCGCGAGCGGCAGCGTCCCGTCGTTGGCGAGCAGGACGACCGACTCCTCCGCCAGCCGCCGCGCCAGCGCGCGGTGCTCGGGCGGGTCGAAGTCGAGGCCGGCGGGATCGGGGCCCGCGGGGTCGGGCGGGCCGTCCAGGAGGCCGAGCCCGGCCTTGAGGGCGAGGACGCGGGCGGCGGCGCGGTCGAGCAGCTCCTCGGGGACGTCGCCGCGGCGCACCAGCTCCAGCAGCGGTTCGCCGAAGCAGCGGACGGTCGGCAGCTCGACGTCGATGCCGGCGCGCAGCGCGAGGGCGCCGGCCTCGCCGCGGGACCCGGCGACGCGGTGCCGGCTCTCCAGGAAGGAGATGCCGAAGTAGTCGGACACGACGGCGCCGGTGAAGCCGAGCTCGCCGCGCAGCAGGTCGGTGAGGAGCCGCGCGTCGGCGGCGGCGGGGACGCCGTCCACGTCGGTGTAGGAGTGCATGATCGAGCGGGCGCCGCCGTCGCGCAGCGCCATGACGAACGGTTCGAGGATCACGTCGGCGAGTTCGCGGGGGCCGATCGGGGCGGGCGCCATGTTGCGGGCGGCGCGGGACGCGGAGTACCCGGCGAAGTGCTTGGGCGTCGCGGCGACGCCGGACCGTTCCAGCCCCCGCACGTAGGCGGTGCCGAGGACGGCGACGAGCTGCGGGTCCTCGCCGATGCACTCCTCGGTGCGCCCCCAGCGGGCGTCGCGGACCACGTCCAGGACGGGCGCGAGCCCCTGGTGGACGCCCGCGGCGCGCATGCTCGCCCCGATCGCGGCGGCCATCTCCCCCACCAGCCCGGGGTCGAAGGTCGCGCCCCACGCGGGCGGGCTGGGGAAGACGGTGGCGCCCCAGGTCATGAAGCCGTTGAGGCATTCCTCGTGCGCGATGGCGGGGATGCCGAAGCGGTTGGCCTCGGCGACGCGGCGCTGCAGGTCGCGCAGCCGGGCGGCGCCCTCGGCGGCGGTGACCGGCGCGGTGCCGAACACCCGGGTGAACTGGCCGAGGCCGTGCGGGAGGAGCTCGTCGAGCGCGGGCGCCGACTCGTTCGAGTCGTCCTCCATGGGGGCGACGGGCTCGCCCGGTTCGGCGGGCATCGCCCAGAAGCCGGCGAGCTGGCCCGCCTTCTCCTCGGGGGTCATGCGGGACAGCAGGTCGGCGATCCGGTCGGCGGCCGGCAGCGCGGGATCGCGCCACCGCTCCGCGGCGGCCGCGGCGGGGGACGGTGCTTCGGTCATCGTTGCTCCGTGGGGGCGGGCGGGGCGGTGGAGGCGCGGACGCGGAGCTCGGTGGCGAGCTCCACGCGGGGGGTCAGCGGCGGCCGTCCGTCCAGGAGCTGCAGCAGGGTGCGGGCGGCGACCCGGCCCATCTCCTCCAGCGGCTGCCGGACGGTCGTGAGCGGCGGCGACAGCCACTCGCAGGTCGGCAGGTCGTCGAACCCGACGACGCTCAGGTCCTCGGGGACGCGCAGTCCGGCGAGGCGCGCGGCCTGGTAGGCGCCCATGGCCTGCTGGTCGCTGCCCGCGAAGATCGCGGTGGGCCGGTCCGGCAGGTCGAGCAGCTCGCGGCTGCGGGCGAAGCCGCCCTCGTGGTGGAAGTCGCCGTACCGGACGAGGTCGCGGTCGACCTCGATGCCCGCGCGCTCCAGGGCCGTCCGGTAGCCGTCCACCCGGGCCTGCGTGCACAGCATGTCGGCGGGGCCGCCGATCATCCCGATGCGGCGGTGGCCGAGCCCGATGAGGTGCTCGGTGGCGGCGAGGCCGCCCGCCCAGTTGGTGGCGCCGACGCTGGCGATGTCGGTGTCCGGCAGGTTCACCGGGTCGACCAGGACGAGCGCGACGCCGGCGCGTTCGAGCTGCTCGCGCTGCCGGTCGGTCATCCGGGACGTCACCAGGATCACGCCGTCGCTGTGGTGCAGGGCCGGCAGGTTTTGCCAGCTCGGCGGGCGCGCGTCGTCCTCGCGCACCAGCGACACGACCACCCCGGTACCCTGCTCGGCGCACTCGGCCTCGACGCCGCGCAGGATCTCCACCGCCCACGGGCTGTCGAGCCCGGCCAGCACGAGGTCGATCAGCCCCGAGCGGCGGGCGCGGCGGGAGCCGCCGGGGCCCGGGTAGTTGTGGTCGCGCAGCAGGGCCTCGACGCGCTCGCGGGTCGCGGCGGCCACGTCCGTCCGGCCGTTGAGGACCTTCGAGACGGTCGCCTGCGACACCCCGGCCTCGGCCGCGATCAGCGCGAGGGTCGGCCGGGACGGCGCGGCCCGCGGTTCCGGCGGGTCCGGCGGGTCTTCGGTGGTGCGCACGGTCACGCTGCTTCTCCTCCCCGAGGAAACGATTGCGAACGTTATCGCAATATTTCGATCGCTCCTAGCCCCGATCGTCCGCCGATCGTCCGGCGATCGTTCCAGCGGCTCCATCCATGGAGTGATGGAGCACACACGAATCCACCGCGAAGCCTTGACCGAACGGGGTGCCCTTCTTAGAGTTTCTCGGCAACAGACTAACCGAAGGATTTCGAAAAGTTTCGAGAACCTCGCCTTCCCCCTTTCGCTCTTCAGGCCCGGTCCCGTCCACCGCCCACCCCTCCAGGAGGCCACCATGGGCTTCTCACGACCGTCCCGACGCTCCCTGCTGACCGCGCTCTCCGCGGGCGCCGCGCTCACCGTCGCCGCGCCCGCGCTCTCCGCCTGCGGCGGCGACGGATCCGACTCCGGCAAGGTCACGATCGAATGGCTCGACATCGCCACGACCGAGCCGTCCAAGAGCATCTACCCGGAGATCGCCGCGGCCTACGAGAAGGCGCACCCGAACGTCGACATCAAGCTGACGAACATGGAGAACGACGCGTTCAAGGCCAAGATGACGGCCGTGACGGCGTCCGGCGACCTCCCCGACATCTTCGTCACCTGGGGCGGGGGCGTCCTCAAGCAGCGGATCGACGCCGGGCTCGTCAAGCCCGTCGACGACTCCGCCTTCCTGGACGGCTTCATGCCGGTCTCCCTGCAGCCGTACGAGTTCGACGGCAAGACCTACGCGGTCCCGTACGACATGGGCATGGTCGGGTTCTGGTACAACAAGGACCACTTCGAGAAGGCCGGGATCGCCGAGCCCCCCGCGACCTGGGCGCAGTTCCTCGACGCCGTCCGCAAGCTGAAGACCGCCGGGATCACCCCGATCGCCCTGGCCGGCAAGGACAAGTGGCCCGGGCACTACTACTGGGCCTACCTCGCGCTCCGCCTCGCCGGGCCGGACGGCGTCCGGCAGGCGGCCGAGGCGCAGAACTTCGGCACTCCCCCGTTCGTCCAGGCCGGGCAGAAACTCAAGGAACTCGTCGACCTCGACCCGTTCCAGCAGGGCTTCCAGGGCGCCGCGTACGACGCCCCGGGCGGGCAGGCCGCCACCATGGGGGCGGGCAAGGCCGGCATGGAGCTGATGGGCCAGTGGGCGCCCGTCGTGCAGAAGGACGCCTCCGGGCAGGACCTCGGCGACGCGCTCGGCTTCTTCCCGTTCCCCTCCGTCGAGGGCGGCCCCGGCAAGGTCACCGACGTGTTCGGCGGCGGCAACGGCCACGCGCTGGGCAAGGACGCCCCGCCCGAGGCGCTCGACTTCCTCAAGTTCCTGATGAACGAGCAGAACGAGGCCCGGCTCGTGTCGTCCGGCGCGTTCATGCCCGTCGTCAAGGGCGCGGAGAGCGCGATCGAGGACGCCAACCGCAAGCAGGTCGCGGAGATGCTGAACGGCGCGTCCGGGTTCCAGCTCTACCTGGACCAGGCGTTCCCGCCCGCCGTCGGGCAGGAGGTCAACGACGGCGTGGCCGAGCTCATGGGCGGGCAGGGCACCCCGCAGGAGATCACGCAGGCGATCACCGAGGCGGCCAAGAAGGCATGACGCCGACGTCCACATCGACATCGTCGCCGAAGCGGGCCGCGCCCCCGCGGAGCGGCCCGCCGGCGCACCGGCGCCCGACCCGCGGACGGCGGGTGCGCGGCTGGTTCGCCACCACCTGGTTCCTCGTCCCGGCGCTGCTGGTCTTCATCCTGTTCGTCCTGATCCCGATCGTGATCGCCCTCTACACGAGCTTCTTCCGGTGGGGCGGGTTCGGGTGGCCCGAGGACTTCGTCGGGCTCGGCAACTTCCGCGAGCTGTTCGCCGACCCGGTGTTCCGCGGCGACCTGTGGCGCGGGCTCGTCCTGGTCGTCCTGTCGGTCGCGGTGCAGCTGCCGTTCGCGCTCGGCACGGCCGTCCTGCTCAACCAGCGGATGCGCGGCCGGGCGGTCTACCGGGCGGTCTTCTTCGCGCCCTACATCCTGTCCGAGGTCATCGCGGGCGTGCTGTTCGGGATGATCTTCCTGCCCGGCTCGGGCCTCGCCGACGCCCTCATCGAGGACCTCCCGCTCGTGGGCGGCCTCGCCGGCACCTGGTTCTCCGATCCCGACACCGCCCTGCCCACGCTGTTCGCCGTCATGACGTGGAAGTACTTCGGCTTCCACATGATGATCTACCTGGCTGGCCTGCAGGGCATCCCCAAGGAGGTCCTCGAGGCGGCGGCGATCGACGGCGCGGGCCCGTGGGAGCGCTTCCGCCACGTCACGCTCCCCCTCCTCGCCCCGACCCTCCGGATCAGCGTGTTCCTGTCGGTCATCGGCGCGATCCAGCTGTTCGACCTCGTGTGGGTCACGACCGGCGGCGGGCCGACGCACTCCACCGAAACGATGGCCGTCTCCATGTTCCAGTTCGGCTTCCAGCGCTACCAGATGGGCTACGCGAGCGCGATCAGCGTCGTCATGTTCGCCATCAGCCTGGTGTTCTCCCTGCTCTACCAGCGTTTCGCGCTGCGCCGCGACCTGCAGGGCGCCATGACGTCGACGGGAGGGCCGCGATGACCACGACCGACCGGAGCCGCCGCCGCGGGAGGACGCTGCGCGGCCTGTCGCGGCACGCCGCCGTCTGGGTGCTGGGCTCGTTCATCGTCGTCCCGCTGCTGTACGCGGTGCTGTCGGGGTTCAAGTCGACCGGGGACCTGACCGGCGACCCGTTCGGGCTGCCGTCGCCCTGGCGGGTGTCGAACTACACCGGCATCCTCGGGTCCGGCGACTTCTGGCGGCAGGTCGGCAACAGCATCGCGATCGCGGCCGCCACCGCGCTGATCACCGTCGCGGTCTCGGCGCTCGCCGCGTTCGCGTTCGCCCGCTACGCGTTCCGCGGCCGCGAGGCGTTCTTCACCCTGTTCGCGGTCGGGCTGATGTTCCCGCCCGCCGTCGCGGTGCTGCCGCTGTTCGTCCTGCTGCGCGCCTTCGGCCTGCTCGACAACCCGCTCGGCGTCATCCTCCCGCAGGCGGCGTTCGCGCTGCCGATGACGATCATCATCCTGCGGGGCTTCTTCCGGACGATCCCCGGCGACCTCGAGGAGGCCGCGATCATCGACGGGTGCAGCCGGTTCGCGTTCTTCTGGCGCATCCTGCTCCCGATGGCCCGCCCCGCCATCGGCACGGTGTCGGTCCTCGCGATCGTCACGAGCTGGAACAACTTCTTCCTGCCGCTGCTCGTGTTCACGAACCCCAAGTGGCACACCATCCCGGTCGGCATCCAGCAGTTCCAGGGCCAGTACTCGACGAACTACGCGCTGGTGTTCGCCTACATCGTCCTCGCGATGATCCCCGCGCTCGCGTTCTACGCCGTCGCCGAACGCCAGCTCATCGGCGGCCTCACCGCGGGCGCCACGAAGGGATGAACCACACGGGCATGCACGAAACGGCCGTCCGCTGGGTACGGGGCCCTACGAGGCCCGCAGAGGAGGCGGCGACCGATGATCCAGGTGGTGCTGTTCGACGTCAACGGGACGCTGGGCGACCTGTCCTGCCTGCGCGGACGCCTGGAGGACGTCGGCGCGCCCGGCCACCTCCTCCCCACCTGGTTCGCGGGCGTCCTGCGCGACGGCGTGGGGCTCACCGCCGCCGGGGCCTACGCCGACTTCGCCGAGGTCGCCGAGTGCGGCCTGCGGAGCCTGCTCACCGGGCTGGACGGCTGGGCCGGCGACGCGCGCCGCGCCGCGGCCCACGTCGTCAGCGGCTTCACCGACCTCGACGTGCACCCCGACGTCCCGGACGCCGTCCAGGCCCTGCACGCCGCCGGGCTGCGGCTGGCGACCCTCACCAACGGGTCCGTCGCCGTCACCGAGCGCCTGCTGGAGCGCGCCGGCCTCCGCGCCGGGTTCGACCCGCTCCTCGACGTCTCCGCCCCGCGCGCGTGGAAGCCCGCGCCCGCCGCGTACCGGCACGCCGTCGACGCCCTGGGCGTCCCGCCCGACCGGCTCCTCCTCGTCGCCGTGCACCCGTGGGACGTCGACGGCGCCCGCCGCGCGGGCCTGCGCGCCGCCTGGCTGAACCGCGGCGCCCTCCCGTACCCGTCGATGTTCGAGCCTCCCGACCACACCGTTTCCGACCTCCGCGACCTCCCGGACGTCCTGGGCGTCCCCGCCCGCTGACCGGGTTCGCCTCCCGGGCGCGTCCGCTCGCGTTGAGTTCCGCCGCCGCCGCTGGTCGGACTCGACGAGAGCAGGAACGAACGAGCCGAGGAGGAACCATGACCGAGCAGACGGCGGGCGCCCTGCCCCCGGTCGTCGACCGGGAGACCTGGCGGGCCGCCCTCGACGACCTGCGGGCGCGGGAGAAGGCCGCCACCCGCGAGCTCGACGCCATCGCGGCGCAGCGCCGCAGGCTGCCGATGGTCGAGCTCCCCGACTACACGCTGACCGGCCCGGACGGCCCGGTCCGGCTGGTCGACGTCTTCGACGGGCGCTCCCAGCTCATCGTCTACAACCACATGTGGTCCGATGGCGCCGAATGGCAGTGCGGCGGCTGCACGGGGTTCACGTCGCAGTTCGTCCGGCTGGACTTCCTGGACAACTACGACGCCCGCTTCGTCGTCGTCACCAACGGGCCCATCGACGAGGCGCTCGCCTACAGGGCCAAGGTCGGCAACACGATGGACTGGTACTCGTCGTCGGAGAGCACGTTCGGCGCCGATATGGACGCGCCGCCCGGCGGAGGGTTCGCGGTGAACGTGTTCCTCCGCGACGGCGGCACGGTGTACCGCACCTGGCACACCGCCGGCCGCGGCACTGAGCAGCTCAGCCACACGTTCGCGCTGATCGACGTCCTGCCGTGGGGCCGCCAGGAAGAGTGGCAGGACTCGCCCGACGGCTGGCCGAAGTCCCCCACCTACTCCAAGTGGCTGGACTCCCCCGACGTCGCCCGCCTCTACGGCCCCGCGGACGCCGGCGCGGAGGCGGGGCCGTAGAGGCGGGCGCGCCGACCCGTTCGGGGTAGGCGTCGACACGAAGTCGATCTTGGTTGTTAGATGGGTCCTGACAGTCCGAGCACCCCCGAGTGAGGAAGACACCGTGACGGACGAGGCTTCCCCGGTCAACACCGAGATCCCGCAGACCGCCCGCATCTGGAACTACTGGCTGGGCGGCAAGGACAACTTCGAGGTCGACCGGCGGGTCGGCGAGGAGATCCTCCAGGTCATCCCCGACATGGCGCTGCTGGCCCGGGCGACGCGGCAGTTCCTGCAGCGCGCCGTGCACCACCTGGCGGCCGACCTGGGCGTCCGGCAGTTCCTCGACATCGGCACCGGGCTCCCGACGGCCGACAACACCCACCAGGTCGCGCAGCGGGCCGCGCCGGACGCCCGCGTGGTGTACGTCGACAACGACCCGCTGGTCCTGGCGCACGCGCGGGCCCTGCTCACGAGCGCCCCGGAGGGGAAGACCGCGTACCTGCCCGCCGACCTGCGAAAACCGGAGGACGTCATCGCGGGTGCGGCGGAGACGCTGGACTTCGACGAGCCGATCGCGCTCCTGCTGATGGGCATCCTCGGCCACATGACCGACTACGACGAGGGGCGGTCGATCGTCCGGCGGCTGGTGGACGCCCTGCCGAGCGGCAGCTACCTCGCCCTGTACGACGCCACGAACGTCGTGGACCCGGCGACCGCCGAGGCCATCGACATCTGGAACCGGTCCGCCGAGCCGCCCTACGTCCTGCGGACGCCGGAGCAGCTCGCGGGCTTCTTCGAGGGCATGGAGCTGCTGCCGCCCGGCGTCGTCTCCTGCCCGCTGTGGCACCCGCGGCCCGCCGACATCGGCACGGTCGAGGAGATCGACGAGTTCTGCGGCGTCGCCCGCAAACCCTGACCCGGAGATCCGCCGGACCGCGCCGGACGCACCGCGTCCGGCGCGGGTCAGCCGTCGGCGACCCAGTCCATGTGCTCGATCCAGTGGTCGAGCAGCGCCCGGTCCCCGTGCACCTCCAGTGCGGGGGCCGCGTCCAGCGGACGGCGCCTGCTGAGGACGAGCAGCAGATCGGCGGCCGGGCCGCGGACCGCGACGTCCGCCTTGGTGTGCCCGTGTTCGAGGACGACCATGTCCGGTTCCCGGCGCACCAGCCACTCTCCGGGCGCGTCGGTCGCGTGGAAATGCAGGGTCTGGCCGCCGCCGCGCATCGCTTCGGCGAAGCCCCGCCTGTTCTCCCAGTAGCCGCGGGACGTCATCGTGTCCAGCCAGTCCTCGATGGCCGCGACGGCGGGCTCCGGGTCCAGCTCGTACCGCATGCCGAGCGCCGCGGCCGCGTCCGCGCGATGCACGCAGACCTCGCCGAACAGCCGGCGCGACCAGAACGGCACGCCCGCGGCGGCGCCGGACGGGTCCCACACCGGCGTGTCGTCGGCGACCGACGCGAACGCCCGCTCCGCCTCGGCCGCACCGTCGGTCAACCAGCCGCGCCACCGGGCCGGGTCCGCCGGCCCGGGAACGTAGCCGGCGAACGCCCCGCTCGGCTCGGTCATCCGCTCGCCCACGAGCATCGTCACCATGCGCTGGGTCGCGCCGACATGGTCGACGAGGTCGGCCAGCGTCCACCCCGGGCAGGTCGGGACCGGCGCCGCCGCGTCCCGCCCGTGGACCCAATCGGCGAGCGTCCTCGTCTGGTCGACGACGGCGTTCAGATACATGGACGTGTCCATCGCTGCGCCTCCAGGTGCTCGGTCGCGGCATTCTAGAAAGCGCGTCCATGCCCCCGCCAGACGCCGCACGCGAGTCGTTCAGGCGCGGCGGCGACCGTCCGGTGAGGTCGCGAGGCCGTCGGCACGGTGGGCGGGGGCGGTCCGGCTCGCTCCGGTCGGAATGTCACCCGACGGCCCTACTCTCACCGGACATGGCAGTCAGGAAGCAGGCCGGTCCGCCGCGGCCGATCGCGGCGGGGGACGTCGTGGCCGCGTTCGCCGCCGAACTCGGCGCGTGGACGGCGGCGCAGATCGTCGGGATCGACGCGGAGCGGCAGAAGGCGGCGGTGCTCGAACTGGACTGGTCCGGGCCCGAGCCCATGTCGGTCGACGACCTCGGCGACGTGTCGCCGCTGCGGCTCACGCACCATGCGTGGAACGGGACGCTCGCGTACCGGAACCTCCCATGGGTGCTTCCGCGCAGCCACAAGGTCGTCGGACGGATGCCGCCGCTGCACGAGGGGCCGTCGCCCAGTTACGGCTTCGGCTGGCGGCTCGGGGACGATCTCGCGCGGCAGCGGCGGTGGGACGCGGGCGTCCGGGAGGATCCGCCGGCACCGTGGAAGCTGGCGTGCACCGGCGCGGAGGTCGACGGGACGGCCGAGGCCCGTCCGGACGTCACCCGCCTGGACGTCCGGGAGATCGGGACGCTCGACTGCGGGCGGATCGTCCGGCTGTTCCCGAACCTGACGGAGCTCGGTCTGCGCGGCGACCTGGGGCTGCTCGCGGCGGCGGGACGGTTGAACGAGCTGGCGTCGCTGAAGGAACTCGCCGTCTTCGACCTGTTCGGGATGACGAAGGAGGATCGCCTCAAGCCGCGGTGCACGCCCGAGTTGGAGTCGCTCCACCTGTACAGCGTCCCGGCCGAGTACGCGAACGCGATGCGCTCGACGTGGCGGCCGGAGATCCCCAACGGGACGCGCGTCGAGATCCGCGGCGCCCGCAGACCGGAGTGGGTCGCCGAGAACCGGGACAACCCGCTGCGCGACTGGGACGGCCGCGGCACCATCGGCAAGACGACTTTCACCAAGTCGGTCGCGCAGTACAAGGCGACGCGGCGTGCGGTCATGGCCGTGCTCGCCGAGGGTCCGGCGGACGATCGTCCGGCGCGGCTGACCGGGGTCGGGCGCGGGTTCGGCGAGGCGTTCAACGGCCTCGACCGGCGCACGGGCTTCATCGAGACCGTCGAACGCGAGGAGCTGTTCGACGCCCTGGACCGCATCGCGCGGGACGCGGCGGCCGCGTTCGGCATCGAACCGCGGTGGGTGTTCGCGAGCCTCGCGTCGGGCGTGGAGGCCGTCCGCGACTGGTGAGGCCCGCGCGGGCACCGCGGTGGAGATCGCTCGGAGGCGTGCTGCCGTGCGGGGGGCGGGGCGCGTTAGGGTGTGGGCGGCGACAAGCGGAGGAAGCCGGTGCGAATCCGGCGCTGTCCCGCAACTGTCACCGGGGAGCGGACCCCACCCAAGGCCACTGCGCGAGCGGGAAGGCCGGGGCGAGCGCCGATCCGGGAGCCAGGAGACTCCGTGTCGCCGCCGTTTCCCTGCGATTCGGGGCGAGGACCCCGGGTGAGGACGCGATCCGCGTGATCCTTCTGCTGTCGACTTCCGACACTGACCTGCTCAGCGCGCGCGCCAGTGGCGCCGATTTCCGTCTGGCGAACCCGGCCCGGGTCGGGGTCGAGGACCTTCCCGCGCTCGTCGAGGGCGCCGACCTCGTGGTGGTGCGGCTGCTCGGCGGGCGCCGGGCCTGGGAGGAGGGCCTGGACGCCCTGCTGGCGGGCCCCCGGCCGGTGGTGGTGATCAGCGGGGAGCAGGTTCCGGACGCCGAGCTGATGGGGCTGTCGACGGTTCCGGCGGGGGTCGCGGCGGAGGCGCACGCGTACCTCGCGCACGGGGGTCCCGGGAACCTGGGCGAGCTGTTCCGGTTCCTGTCGGACACCGTGCTGCTGACCGGGTTCGGGTTCGCGCCGCCCGCGGAGACGCCGACGTGGGGCGTCCTGGAGCGGGACGCGGCGGACGGCGAGGGGCCCGTCGTGGGGGTGCTGTACTACCGGGCGCACCACCTGGCAGGCAACACCGCGTTCGTGGACGTGCTGTGCCGGGCGATCGAGGCGAAGGGCGGCCGGGCGCTGCCGGTGTTCTGCGCCTCGCTGCGGACGGCCGAGGACGGCCTGCTGGAGACGCTCGGACGGGCGGACGCGCTGGTCGTGACGGTCCTGGCGGCGGGCGGGACGAAGCCGGCGCTCGCCGGGGCCGGCGGGGACGACGAGGCGTGGGACGTCGGCGCGCTGGCGGACCTGGACGTCCCGGTCCTGCAGGGGCTGTGCCTGACGAGCGAGCGGGCCGCGTGGGAGCGGAACGACGACGGGCTGTCGCCGCTGGACACCGCGACGCAGGTGGCGGTGCCGGAGTTCGACGGGCGGCTGATCACGGTGCCGTTCTCGTTCAAGGAGACGGACGAGGACGGGCTCAGCGTCTACGCGGCCGACGAGGAGCGGGCCGCGCGGGTCGCGGGGATCGCGGTGCGGCACGCGGCGCTGCGGCACGTGCCCGCCGCGGAGAAGCGGGTCGCGCTGATGCTGTCGGCGTACCCGACGAAGCACGCGCGGATCGGCAACGCCGTCGGGCTGGACACGCCGGCGAGCACGGTGCGGCTGCTCGCGGCGCTGCGCGAGCGGGGGTACGACGTCGGGGACGCGCTGCCGGACGAGGGCGACGCGCTGATGCACGCGCTGATCGAGGCCGGCGGGCAGGACGCCGGCTGGCTGACCGAGGAGCAGCTCGGGCGGAACCCGGTGCGGGTCCCGCGGGCGGAGTACGAGTCCTGGTACCGGACGCTGCCCGCCGGGCTGCGCGAGGGCATCGAGCGGCACTGGGGGCCGCCGCCGGGCGAGCTGTTCGTGGACGGCGACGACATCGTCCTCGCGGCGCTGCGGTCGGGGAACACGGTGGTGATGGTGCAGCCGCCGCGCGGGTTCGGGGAGAACCCGGTCGCGATCTACCACGACCCCGACCTGCCGCCGAGCCACCACTACCTCGCCGCGTACCGGTGGCTGGAGGACGTGTTCGGCGCGCACGCGGTGGTGCACGTCGGCAAGCACGGCAACCTGGAGTGGCTGCCGGGCAAGGCGGCGGGGATGTCCGCGGAGTGCGGGCCGGACGCGGCGCTGGGCGATCTGCCGCTGATCTACCCGTTCCTGGTGAACGATCCCGGCGAGGGGACGCAGGCGAAGCGGCGGGCGCACGCGACGCTCGTCGACCATCTGATCCCGCCGATGGCGCGGGCGGAGAGCTACGGCGACATCGCGCGGCTGGAGCAGCTCCTCGACGAGCACGCGAACGTCGCCGCGATGGACCCGGCGAAGCTGCCGGCGATCCGGGCGCAGATCTGGACGCTGATCCGGGCGGCCCGGCTCGACCACGACCTCGGGCTGGACGACCGCCCGCACGACGCGGAGTTCGACGACTTCCTGCTCCACGTGGACGGGTGGCTGTGCGAGGTCAAGGACGTGCAGATCCGGGACGGGCTGCACGTGCTCGGCGTCGCCCCGGAAGGGGGCGCCCGGGTCGACCTGGTGCTGGCGATGCTGCGGGCCCGGCAGCTGTGGGGCGGGACGCAGGCGCTGCCGGGGCTGCGCGAGGCGCTGGGGCTCGACGAGAGCTCCTCGGAGCGCGCGCGGGTCGACGCGTTCGAGGCGCGGGCGCGCGCGCTCGTCGAGGCCATGGACGAACGCGGCTGGGACCCGGCGGCGGCCGGGGAGGTCGCCGAGGGGAAGGCCGCGGAGATCCTGCGGTTCGCGGCCGCCGAGATCGTGCCCCGGCTGGCGCGGACGTCCGACGAGATCGGCATGGTGCTGCACGCGCTGGAGGGCGGCTACGTCCCGGCGGGGCCGAGCGGTTCGCCGCTGCGGGGCCTGGTCAACGTCCTGCCGACGGGCCGCAACTTCTACTCGGTCGACCCGAAGGCCGTCCCGTCCCGGCTGGCGTACGAGACGGGCCGCGCGATGGCGGACTCCCTGCTCGCGCGGTACCGGGACGAGACGGGCGGGTGGCCGCGCTCGGTCGGGCTGTCGGTGTGGGGCACCAGCGCGATGCGGACGTCGGGCGACGACATCGCGGAGGTGCTCGCGCTGCTCGGCGTCCGCCCGGTGTGGGACGAGGCGTCGCGGCGGGTCACCGGGCTGGAGGCCGTGCCGCTGGACGAACTGGGCCGCCCGCGCGTCGACGTGACCGTCCGGATCAGCGGCTTCTTCCGCGACGCGTTCCCGCACGCGGTCGCGATGCTGGACGACGCGGTCCTGCTGGTCGCCGGGCTGGACGAACGCGACGACGACAACTTCGTGCGCGCGCACGTCCGGGCGGACACGGCGGCGCACGGCGACGAGCGGCGCGCGACGATGCGGGTGTTCGGCTCGCGGCCGGGCGCCTACGGCGCGGGCATCCTGCCGCTGATCGACAGCCGGAACTGGCGCGACGACTCCGACCTCGCCGAGGTGTACGCGGTGTGGGGCGGCTACGCGTACGGGCGCGGTCTGGACGGCGTCCCGGCGCGCGGCGACATGGAGAGCGCGTACCGGCGGATCAGCGTCGCCGCGAAGAACACCGACACGCGCGAGCACGACATCGCCGACTCCGACGACTACTTCCAGTACCACGGCGGGATGATCGCGACGGTGCGGGCGCTGACCGGCCGGGCACCGAAGGCGTACATCGGCGACAGCACCCGCCCGGACGCCGTCCGGACGCGGACGCTCGACGAGGAGACGTCCCGCGTGTTCCGCGCGCGGGTGGTGAACCCGCGGTGGCTGGCGGCGATGCGCCGGCACGGGTACAAGGGCGCGTTCGAACTGGCCGCGACCGTCGACTACCTGTTCGGGTACGACGCCACGGCGGGCGTCGTCGCCGACTGGATGTACGAGAAGCTCGCGCGGACGTACGCGCTGGACGAGGAGAACCGCGCGTTCTTCGAGCGGTCGAACCCGTGGGCCCTGCACGGCATCGCCGAACGCCTCCTGGAGGCCGCCGACCGGGGCATGTGGGAGCACCCGGAGCAAGGCACCCTCGACGCGCTGAAGCGCCTCTACCTGGAAGTCGAGGGCGACCTGGAGGACGGCTGACCCCCGAGGAGCCCGGCGCTACCCGGCGCGGTCGGGCGAGCCGAGGAGAGTTTCGAAGGGGACGGGGTTGTCGTACGGGTCCTCGGCGGCGGGGGCCGGGCGGCCGGCGACGAGGGCGGCGAGTTCCGCGCCCGCGCGGCGGACGCGGTCGCCGAGGCGCCCGTCGCCGCTCCCCCAGTCCGCGGACGCCGCGTACACGGCCGTCGGGACGACGTTCGCCCGCAGGTACGCCAGCAGCGGGCGGACGGCGAAGTCGAGGGCGAGCGAGTGCCGCTCGGTGCCGCCGGTCGCGCCGATCAGCGCGGGCGTCCCGTCCAGGGCGTCGCGGTCGAGGACGTCGAAGAACGTCTTGAACAGGCCGCCGTAGGACGCGTTGAACACCGGGGTGACGGCGACGAGGCCGTCCGCGCCGGTCACGGTCTCGACGGCGGCGCGGAAGTCGCCGGACGGGAAGCCGGTGAGGGCCGCGTCGACCATCGCGTGGGCGTGGTCGCGCAGCTCGACCGGCTCGATGACGACGTCGGCGCCGTGCTCGGCGCGCAGGGCGTCCGCGGCGGCGCCGGCGAGCCGGTCGGCCAGCAGCCGGGTGGAGGACGGGCGGCCGAGGCCGGCCGACACGACGGCGAGGGTGCGGGGGCCGCTCATCGGGCCTCCTCCCGGGTCTTCGCCGCGCGCTCGGCGTGCGTCGGGGCGGTGGCCGGGACGTGCGCGGGGCGCAGCGACTCGAACTCCTTGCGCAGCACGGGGACGACCTCCTCGCCGAGGATGTCGAGCTGCTCCAGGACGGTCTTCAGCGGCAGGCCCGCGTGGTCCATGAGGAACAGCTGGCGCTGGTAGTCGCCGAAGTGGTCGCGGAACGTCAGCGTCCGGTCGATGACCTGCTGCGGGCTGCCGACGGTGAGCGGCGTCTCGGCGGTGAACTCCTCCAGCGACGGGCCGTGCCCGTACACGGGGGCGTTGTCGAAGTAGGGGCGGAACTCGCGGACGGCGTCCTGGGAGTTCTTGCGCATGAACACTTGGCCGCCGAGCCCGACGATGGCCTGGTCGGCGGAGCCGTGCCCGTAGTGCTCGAAGCGCCGCCGGTACAGGCCGATGAGCCGCTGGAAGTGCGTCGTGGGCCAGAAGATGTGGTTCGCGAAGAACCCGTCGCCGTAGTAGGCGGCCTGCTCGGCGATCTCGGGGCTGCGGATCGAGCCGTGCCAGACGAACGGCGGGACGCCGTCCAGCGGGCGGGGCGTGGAGGTGAACGACTGCAGCGGGGTGCGGAACTTGCCCTCCCAGTCGACGACGTCCTCGCGCCAGAGCCGGTGCAGGAGGTGGTAGTTCTCGATCGCGAGCGGGATGCCGTTGCGGATGTCCTGGCCGAACCACGGGTAGACCGGGCCGGTGTTGCCGCGCCCCATCATCAGGTCGACGCGGCCGTCCGCGAGGTGCTGGAGCATCGCGAAGTCCTCGGCGATCTTCACCGGGTCGTTGGTGGTGATCAGCGTGGTCGCGGTGGACAGCACGAGCCGCTCGGTGCGGGCCGCGATGTAGCCGAGCATCGTCGTCGGCGAGGACGGGACGAACGGCGGGTTGTGGTGCTCGCCGCTCGCGAAGACGTCCAGCCCGACCTCCTCGGCCTTCAGCGCGATCGCGACCATGGCCTTGATGCGCTCGGCCTCGGTGGGCGTGCGGCCGTTGGTCGGATCCGTGGTGACGTCGCCGACCGAGAAGATCCCGAACTGCATGCCGGCCTCCCAAATAGTAGAACGTTCAACCATCCTAACCCGGTCCGGCGGGGGCCTATTCCGCGCCGCCGGTCAGGCCGTGTCCGCGCTGCGCCGAAGGGCGTCGATCAGCCACAGGACGACCGCGCCCGGCGCGGCCGCGTCCCCGATCACCTCGCCGTTCAGCGCCCAGTACCGGCGCATCCGCGGGTCCCGCTCCGGCTCGACGGCCGGCAGGAGGGAACGGCGGAACTCCACCGAGTCGCGCTCGCGCCGGCCCAGCGCGTGCGCCTCCACGAACCGCTCCAGGGCGGGCCCGTCCTCCGGTTCCCGGCCCGCGCGCACGAGCGGCATCGCCAGCTCGACGGCCTCGCGCATCCCGTACAGCAGCGTCGGCTCGTCCGCGACCGCCTCAGCGTTGCGGCGGCTCCGCTCGCGCAGCCGCCGGAACAGGGCACGGTCCCCCGTCAGCGCGACCATCCCCGCGTACGCGACGACCTGCTCCGGCGTGGGGTCGGCCGGCGGCGCGGGCACCGTCATCTCCAGGTGCACCCGCACCACGTCCTCCGGCACCGACACCACGATCCGGCGGCGCCAGAAGTCCATGAGCGCCTCGTGCGCCCGGGGCCCGTCCTGCACGGCCGCCAGCAGGTCGAGGCGCGCCGCGCGCTCGGCGGGGTCCGCGTCCTCGACCGCCCGCAGCGACGCCCGCCGCCACGCGAGCGCCGACAGCTCCGCGTCCAGCGCGGCCCGCTCCGCGGCGACCGCCTCGTCCAGCGACCGCGCGCCGGCCAGCACGTCCGTGATCGAGGGCAGCCCGAGCCCGAGCCCGCGCAGCCGCCGGACGAGCCGCAGCCGGTCGGCCGCGGCCGCGTCGAACCGCCGGTGCCCGCCCGCGCTGCGGACCGGCTCCAGGATGCCCTCGTCGCAGTAGAACCGGATCGTGCGCACCGGCACCCCGGTGAGCGCCGACAGGTCGCCGATCGCGAGCGATGTGCCGTCCGTCACAACTACTTGAACCTCCACCGGGCTGGAGTTCCTACGGTACGCGTGCACTCACCGGAAGAGAGGAGCAGGACATGGACGTCCTGGACATCACGCGCATCGCCGAAGGGCTGCGGGAGCACACCGCCGGGCTCGCCGACGCCGCCTCCCGCCGGGCCCCCGACACGGTCGTCCCGACCTGCCCGGAGTGGACGCTGCGCGACCTCGTCGGGCACGTCGGCCAGGCGCACCGCTGGGCCGCGGCCATGTTCCGGCGCGGCGGCACCCGCGTGACGGACGAGCTGCCCCGCGACACGCCCGCCGACCAGGCCGACTGGGGCGCGTGGCTGCGCGAGGGCGCCGCCGAGGCGATCGCCGCGCAGGCCGAGCACCCGGGCGCCGTCGCGCACCCGGTGATGGGCGACGCCCCGTCGGCGATGTGGCTGCGCCGGATGCTGCACGACACGTCCGTCCACCACGCCGACGCGACGATCACCGCCGGCACGCCGTTCACGATCGCGCCCGACCTGGCGGCCGACGAGCTGACCGAGACCTTCGGCCTGCTCACCGCCCCCGCCGCCGCGCGCCTCAAGCCGGAGCTCGGCGAACTGCGCGGCTCGGGCGAGACGCTGTGCCTGCGCGCGGACGAGCCGTCCGTCCCCGGCTGGCTGATCACCCGGACCCCGGACGCCGCCGTCGTCGAGTACGAGACCCGCGACGCCGACATGACCATCGCGGGCCCCGTCCGCGACCTGATGCTGGTGTTCGCGCGCCGCCTCTCCCCCGACGATGCCGCAGTGAAGATCACCGGCGACCGCGCGCTGCTCGACCACTGGCTGGAGCACACCGCCGTCTGACCGCCGACCGGAACGGAGCGCAGTCGAGGCCGACGGTCAGACGGCCGCCCCCTGCGGGGGTGCCGGGGGTCGCCCCCACAGCGACACGTCCGACCGGCGGCCCCCAGGCAGGGGCAGCACAACCGAATGGAGGCTGATGGTCAAACGGCCGCCCCAGCCGGGGAGCTCTGGGGGGCGCTCCCACAGCGACACGTTTGACCGGCGGCCCCCAGGCAGGGGCAGCCCAACCGAGTGGAGGCCGATGGTCAAACGGCCGCCCCGGGCGGGGAGCTCTGGGGGACGCCACCACAGCGACACGTTTGACCGGCGGCCTCCACCGCTGCGCAGCCCAGCCCTTGCGAAGCCCGTCAGTCGGACGGTCGCCCCCTGCCGAGGGTGTCGGGGGCACTTCCCGCTGCGCGGTCGGGCCGGGGCGTGCGGAGGCGCGCGCCTCGGGTCGTCCGTCCGCCACAATGGGGCGATGGCGGACGGGTGGCGGCCGGTGTGGGACGCGGTGCCGGGGCGGGACGGGCTCGACGCGTTCGCGAGCGTCGAGGACGACCGGGCGGGCTCGCACCCGGGCGTCCGGCACATCAGGGCGCTCGGGACGATGTACCGGTTCGACATCCATTACCCGGGCGACGTCGACCGCTCCCCCGACCGGCAGCGCCAGGAGGTCAAGGGCATGCGGGCGGGCGGCCGGACGCTGGTCGCGGGCCGGGGCGAGACGTGGCGGTTCACCTGGTCGTGGTATTTGACGGGCGCGCTGCGGGCCACGACGAGCTTCACGCACGTGCACCAGTTCTTCGCGGGCGGGAAGGGCGGCTCGCCGGTGCTGGTGACGTCGCTGCGCCGGCGCGGCGGCCGCGCCCTCCTGGAACTGAACGCGATCCACGCGGGCGTCGTGGCCGGGGAGGCCGACCTGCGGCCGCTGCGGAGCCGGTGGATCGACGTCGAGCTGGAGGCCCGGTTCGCCGAGGCCGGGGCCGTCCGGTGGCGGGTGTCGTCCGCGGACGGCGTCGCGGCGGACGTCGCCCGGGGCGGCCTCGACCTGTGGAACAACAAGGGCGACATCGCCCCCAAATGGGGCATCTACCGCTCCCTGAAGGACGCGGAGCGCCTGTCCGACGCGCATCTCCTGATCAAGGATCTGCGGGCGTACCGCCGGGGCTGACCGTCTCGAGGAACGCCCCGAGGGTGTAGCGGATCACGCGGTCGTCCTCGGCGGCCAGGGCCGCGGCGATCACCGGACGGCATTCGGCGGTGCACGTCCGCTCCAGGGCGAAGCTCAGCGTGGAGCGGAGGCCGCGGTCGGGGGCGGTCAGGATCCGGTGCAGCTCCTCGTGCACCGCGCCGCCGGGGCGCGGCCCGCCGCGCCGCACCGTCGACCGCAGGACCCGGTGCCGGACGGGGCCGCACGGGACGGCGAGCAGCGGCGCCCACGCGTCGTCGGGCGGCGGCGTCCCCGCCTCCAGGAGCGCGTCCAGCGCCGCGGCGCGCACCTGCGGGTCCGGGTCGGCGAGCAGGGCCCGCGCCTCGGCGCCCCAGTGGCGGACGTGCACGCGCGGGGCGAGGCGGACGAGCGTTTCGTGCCGAATGACGGGGTCCGGGTCGGCGAGCAGGACGGACGCGGCCTGCGGGCCCGCGCCCCGCTCCGCGGAGTGCAGCAGGCGGTGCGCGGCGGCGCGGCGCACGGCGGCGGCGGGGTCGGTCAGGGCGGCGTGCAGCATGGGCCCGGCCCACGGCACGGCGGCGCGGACGGCGCCGAGCGCCGCGACGGCCGCGGCCCGCACGTCCGGATCGGGGTCGCGCAGCAGCGGCCGGGCGGCCCGCACGAGCGCGTCCCGTCCGTCCGGCGCCCTGCGGACGAGCGCGGGGACCTGCTCCAGGGCCGCCAGGCGGGCGCGGGGGGCGGGGTCGACCAGCAGGGCGCGCAGGACGGCGCCGTCGCCCGCGGCCGTCGCCGCCGCGGCCCGGACGCCCGGGTCGGGGTCGGCGAGCAGTCCGCGGATCGCCGTCCCGGCGGCCGCGCGGTCCAGTTCGCGCGAGGCGGCGACGTGGCCGACCGCGATGCGGCGGACGCGTGGGTCGCCGCCGCGCAGCAGCGGCAGCGCGTGGCGGCCGACGTCCCACCGCGCCCGGCGCAGCGCCCAGGCGGACGCCGCCCGGACGCGCGCGGACGGCGCGTGCAGGGCGGCGTCCGCCAAGGCCTCGCAGACGTGCGGCGGCGCCTGCTCGGTCCGCCGGTTGCCCATGCGGGCGGCCACGACGTGCACGGTCCGGACGGCCTCGTCCGGGTCGGCGTCGCGGAGGTCGTCGAGCCGGACGCCGCGGCGGTCGAAGTCCGAACCGTACCGGTGGACCCGGGAGAACGGGTCGTCCAGCCACTCGTCGTACCAGGCGAGGAAGTCGGGGGCCGGGTGGTGGATCGGCGGGAACCGGTCGCCGTCCGCGTCCACCATGACGACGCGGCCCCGGCCCGGGCCGGAGAGGACGAGCCGCGACTCCGGCTCGGCCGTGTCGTGGTACTCCCATTCGATGTCGTGCTGGCGCGCGAGCCGGAGGGTGCCCCGGTACGGGTGCCGGTACGCCCATTCGGGCGTCTCCCGCGGCCACGTTTCCGGCAGGTCGTCCGGTCCGCAGGGGAACGTGCCGGCGTAGCCGGGGTCGTACAGGTCGGGGTCGAGGGCGAGGAGGCCCCGGTAGGGGCCGGGACCGCCGTTGCCGACCGTGGTGACGAACCGCCGGTAGGCGTCCGGGAGGCGGACGGCGTTGCGCTCCTCGAAGGCCGCCACGCGCTCCTCGGCGAGGGGAGGGCCGAACGGTGCGAGCCGCCCGCGCAGCGCGGCCAGCTTCGCCGCGGTGCGGGCCAGTCGCTCCTCGATCATCACCGGATCGGACGGATCACCGCCCCCGGCGGTTCCGCCGGCTCAGGCGCGGGAGTCGGCGGTGGCGAGGACGGCCTGGATCTCCAGGGCGATGGCGATGGTGTCGCCGAGCATGACCTTGTCGCCCTGCAGCGGCACGTTGAACTCGATGCCGAAGTCGCTGCGGCTGATGGACGTCGTCGCGGTGAAGCCCGCGCGGGTGCCGCCCCACGGGTCGGGGCTGATGCCGTGGAACTCGGTCAGCAGCCGGACCGGGCGGGTGACGTCCTTGATCGTCAGCTCGCCGTCGACGTGGTAGCGCGGGTTGCGGGCGCGGCGGCCGATCGCGGCCCGCTCGACGCCGTGGCCCGTGAAGGTCATGACCGGGTGGTTGTCCACGTCGAGGAAGTCGGCCGAGCGGACGTGCGCGTCCCGCTCCGCGCTGCGGGTGTCGAGCGAGTCCATCCGGATCTCGGCGTGCGCCCGGGAGTCGAGCGGGTCCTCGCCGATCTCCACCTCCCCGCCGAAGTCGGTGAACGAACCGCGCACCGTCGTCATCAGGTGCCGCACCGTGAACGTGATCTCCGAATGCACCGGGTCGACGGTCCAGCGCCCGGCTTCGAGGTCGGACACCTCGGCCCCCATGGATTCCCCCCAAATAGTGACAACCCCGAAAAACTACCTCACAACACCACAAGATCGCCTAACACGGAGGGGTCTGACCTGCCGTTCGAGGGGAATGCTCCGCATGTGATCGGAGACCACGTCCTCGCCGGATACGTCCATGACGCCGGCGGCCGGGAGGCGATCGACCTCGCGCAGGCGATCGTCGCGGTGACCGGCGGCCGGCTGAGCGTCGCCCACGTCCACGCGCCCGACCGGCCGGGCGCGGCGAGCGAGGCGCAGACCGTCCTGGAGCAGGCGGCCGCGCTCCTGGAGGAGGAACCCGCGGAGCTGCACGCCCAGGAGGGGCGCAGCGTGGGGCGGGGGCTGACCGCGCTCGCCGGGCGGATCGGCGCGGACGTCATCGTCGTGGGCTCCCCCGAGGGCGGCGCACACGGGCGCATCGGCGTCGGCGCCGCCGCCGACCACCTGCTGCACTCGGCGACGGAGGCCGTGATGCTCGCCCCGTCCGGGTACGGCGCGCGGGACGGCCTCGACCGGATCACCGTCATGTACGTGCGCCGCCCGCAGTGCGACGAGGCGGTGGTGCGCGCGGCCGTCGCCGCCGAGCGGCTCGGCGTCCCGCTCCGCCTCGTCACGCTCTGCCTCGGCGAGGACCCCGAACGGCTCCGCGACGACCAGGCGCTGGCGATCAGGCTCGCGCTCGAGTCGGCGGACCTCCCGTCCGAGGACGTCACCGCCGAGCTCGCCGAGGGCGCCGACGTCGCCGCCGCGATGGACGACGTCGCCTGGGCCGACGGCGAGCTCCTCGTCTGCGCGTCCAGCGAGGACGCCGCCGCCCACCGCGTCTTCCTGGGCGAGGTGGCGCTGAAGGTCCTGCGTGCGGCGCCCTGCCCGGTGACCGTCCTCCCGAGGGGCTACTTCTGAGTAGTCGGAAATGACGGCTTCCCCGGATCGGCTTGCCGCCCGCTCTTTACCTCCGCTACATTCCGTCGAGATCAGAACGTGACCTTGATCGGGGGGAGCGCGGATTGGACCCCATCGGCGAGAAGCTGCTCGAAGTGGCCCGGAAGGAACTGGGCTACACCGAGAAGGACGACGGCTACACCAAGTTCGGCGACTGGTGGACCGAGAACGTCGACGACGACCACGACGCGTACTTCACGACGGCCCCATGGTGCGACATGTTCCTCGCCTGGGCCGCCGACAAGGCGGGCGTCACCGAGCAGGCCGGGCAGTTCGCCGCCACCCCCGACCACGCCAAGTGGTTCGAGGAGCACGACGCGTGGGGCGACGAGCCGGAGCCCGGCGCGATCGTCTTCTACGACTGGAGCGGCTCGAAGGACCTCGACCAGATCGACCACGTCGGCATCGTCGAGAAGGTCGACGGCAAGACCCTCCACACCATCGAGGGCAACGCCGACGGGTACAAGCTGATGCGCAAGACCCGCGACATGGACCAGGTCGTCGGGTTCGGCTACCCCGGCAAGGTGCAGGTCGCGCAGAAGTACACCCCCAAGCACGCCGCGCCCGCCCCCAAGATCGACCAGCTCGCGAACCCGCGCGCCGCCACCGGCTCCCACGAGCAGGACCGGGGCGCGCCCGCCGAGCAGCAGCTCCCCGTCCAGGAGGTCGCGCTCGGCGGCGTCCTCGCCCTCGTCCTGTGCGGGACCGCCGCCCTGGCCATCGGCCGCGCGGCCGCCGCCCGCACCCCGGCCGCCCCGCCCATCCGCGTCCGCAAGCGCGGCAAGCACCACCGCCCGGCCGTCCCCGCCGCCCTGCCCGCCGACGTCACCCCGGCCGACCTGGACGCCGCCGAGGCCGGCACCACGGTCATGCCCGCGCTGTCGCTGGCCGCGGCGCACGAGGCCGAGGACCGGGAGTTCTGGGGCCGCATCGCCCACCTCGAGGAGGACAGCGAGCTCGCGTTCTGGAACTCCCTGCACGCCGAGACCACCGACTCGTCCGCCGACGAGTACGCAACCGGTCTGAAGTTCCGCTAGAGTTGTCCATGTCGCCAGGGGGCAAACCCCAGGCAGACAGGCGGACGTGGCTCAGTTGGTAGAGCATCACCTTGCCAAGGTGAGGGTCGCGGGTTCGAATCCCGTCGTCCGCTCTGAATGAGGTCCAGGCGGCCTCGCTCTGGTGGAGTGGCCGAGAGGCGAGGCAACGGCCTGCAAAGCCGTGTACACGGGTTCAAATCCCGTCTCCACCTCGCGACGCGTTTGCGCAAGGGCGATTAGCTCAGTGGGAGAGCGCTACCTTGACACGGTAGAGGTCACTGGTTCAATCCCAGTATCGCCCACTTCGAGGCGGTGCGGCCTGCTTGATGCAGGCATCCGCGCCACGGCCCGAGGTGTCATCTGGGGGACGACCCCTAGACCCCCGATGTGGGGGCTCCGCCCCCACGCCCCCGGCATTCGGGGGTTCGGCGGTCGCAACCGTGCACTCGGCCGGTTCGGCGGTCGCAACCGTGCGTTCGGTATTCGTTGATCGTGCGCTCGGCTGGTTCGGGCCTCTGTGCGCGTGAGGCTTGTTGCGCGGCGCATCTTGTTCACGTCGCCCCGGCCGATGGGCCCTCCAGGCGGTAGCGGCCGGTCGCCGTCCGCCCGCATCCCCCATGATCGTTCCCCCGCCGCGTGCACCCGGTCGGCGGGTGGTTCGCCCCCGGACGTGCCGATTTCGGCCATGACTATTAGGCTTGCCTAACTTTATGGT
>NZ_QHJN01000445.1:0-280 GCF_003947565.1 Actinomadura sp. WAC 06369
GACATCCGGCGAGGCGGACCGGCCGACCGGCTCCGCCCCGCCCGTCGCGAAGGCGGACGGGGCCGTCACCGGGTGAAGCGGAAGCCCACCGGCCCGGTCGGCGCGGTCGCGCTGCCCGCCGGACCGCTCCTCCCCGGTGATCGCCAGGCCGGCGACATCCGGCGAGGCGGACCGGCCGACCGGCTCCGCCCCGCCCGTCGCGAAGGCGGACGGGGCCGTCACCGGGTGAAGCGGAAGCCCACCGGCCCGGTCGGCGCGGTCGCGCTGCCCGCCGGACCGC
>NZ_QHJN01000446.1:0-278 GCF_003947565.1 Actinomadura sp. WAC 06369
GTTCATCGCGCTGGCCGCGGTGGCGGGGGTCCTCGCCGCCGTCATGCCCGCGCGCCGCGCCGCGAAGGCGTCCATCGTGGAGTCCCTCTCGACGGAGTAGCGTGGCCCGCTCGGACGGCGCGCCGCCTCCCCGACCACCCGGTCGGGGAGGCGGCGCGCCGCCATCATCACGGCGGCCCGGGCCCCGCCCGGCCAGAGCGGACCGGGAACACTGCGATTGCGAGCGAAGCCAAGTTCGAGCGGAGCGAGAACTTGATCGCGCAGCGAGCCCCTGGGCG
>NZ_QHJN01000447.1:0-278 GCF_003947565.1 Actinomadura sp. WAC 06369
GTGCTTGGTCGGCGCGCCGCACGCGTACCAGCGCTGGAACACCGCCCAGGAGAACTCGGCCAGCGAGTGCCGGTCGCAGTGCTCGCGGACGTCGGCGACCTCGGGGGCGCCCGCGGCGAGCAGGCCCAGCAGCCGCCGGGTCGCGGAGTCGGGCAGGGCCCGGTCCCCGGCGCGGGTGCGGATCCGCGGGAGCCGCGCCGGGTCGGCCCAGTCGGTCTTCGCGCTGCGCCGGGCCCGGCCGGCGAGCGCGGCGGGCACGTCGTCGGCGACCGGGACGG
>NZ_QHJN01000448.1:0-276 GCF_003947565.1 Actinomadura sp. WAC 06369
CGCCGTTCCTCTTCATTCGGACGAGGGGGCGACGAGGAGAGTCGGTGACGACCGGCTGCGGGGGGCCAGAGGGTCAGGGGGGCAGAATAGCGTGCCAATCGCGACAAGCCCGTGCCGCGTTGATCACATTGCGTTAAGGTGTCCGCATTCGGACATCGGGCTTGAAAATATCCGACCGGCGATCGGAGTTCTGTGTCCTGTGCCATGAAGAAGCCATCCGGCGCTCCCGTACAATCCGGCCACAGGTCCTGATCCGCGTCTTTCCCCCGAACGGCC
>NZ_QHJN01000449.1:0-259 GCF_003947565.1 Actinomadura sp. WAC 06369
TCAAAGAGGACGTGAGAGAACTCAGGAGGGGGAGGGGCGGCGACCTCCTGCCGGCATCCTTTCGGGGAGCGTGCGAAGGGTAGGGTTTTCGCAAACGATGAGGGGAGCTGTCACGTCCGGGGACCGAATCGGCCACTACAGCGTGCTCCAGACTCTCGGGGAAGGGGGCATGGGCGTCGTCTACCTCGGCGCCGACCCCGAGGGGCGCAACGTGGCCATCAAGGTGCTGCGGCCCGCGGTGGCGGGGGACGCCACGGCG
>NZ_QHJN01000450.1:0-238 GCF_003947565.1 Actinomadura sp. WAC 06369
CGCCAGGCCGCCGAGCTGACCCCGTTCGTCACCTGGGGCACCAACCCCGGCCAGGGCCTCCCGCTCGGCGAGTCCGTGCCCGACCCGGCGTCCTTCACCGACCCCGTCGAGCGCCAGGCCGCCGAGCTGACCCCGTTCGTCACCTGGGGCACCAACCCCGGCCAGGGCCTCCCGCTCGGCGAGTCCGTGCCCGACCCGGCGTCCTTCACCGACCCCGTCGAGCGCCAGGCCGCCGAGC
>NZ_QHJN01000451.1:0-237 GCF_003947565.1 Actinomadura sp. WAC 06369
GCCGCGGCGTCCAGCCCAGTTCCGTGCGGGCCCGCGCGGTGTCCATGATCGGCAGCTCCATCGCCAGGTCGAACAGCCCCGGCGAGGCCGGCACCAGGTGCAGGCCCCACGCCGCGGCGTCCAGCCCAGTTCCGTGCGGGCCCGCGCGGTGTCCATGATCGGCAGCTCCATCGCCAGGTCGAACAGCCCCGGCGAGGCCGGCACCAGGTGCAGGCCCCACGCCGCGGCGTCCAGCCC
>NZ_QHJN01000452.1:0-226 GCF_003947565.1 Actinomadura sp. WAC 06369
TCGCCCGGCAACTCAACAGCCGACCACGCAAAACGCTCGGCTGGAGAACCCCAGCCGAGCGCCTGCGTGATCTACTGACAACCACGTGAGTCATCAGGTGTTGCGAGGACCCCGAGAATCCGCCCCGTCCGGCGGGGGCGTTCGCGTGTTCCGGTGCGCGGCGCGCCGCGCACCGGAACACGCGAACGCCCCCGCCGGACGGGGCGGATTCTCGGGGTCCTCGCAA
>NZ_QHJN01000453.1:0-223 GCF_003947565.1 Actinomadura sp. WAC 06369
ACGCGCCGTCGCGCACGCCCTGGCCACACGCCGCAGCCTCTTCTCCCACCGCGCCGTCGTGGTCGGCGCCGACCGGACGGAGCTGGCCGGACGGCTCGCCGCCGTCGCGCACGCCCTGGCCACACGCCGCAGCCTCTTCTCCCACCGCGCCGTCGTGGTCGGCGCCGACCGGACGGAGCTGGCCGGACGGCTCGCCGCCGTCGCGCACGCCCTGGCCACACGC
>NZ_QHJN01000454.1:0-211 GCF_003947565.1 Actinomadura sp. WAC 06369
ATGCCGAGACCGGTCAAGTGGACACGATCCGGGGCCGGACGCCCCGGCCGGGCTCTGCCGCCTCGCTAGGCAGGGCGCCCGTCCACACCAAGACGGACGCATGTCGAGCGCACAGACGCCGATGTGGCAGTGGACGGCGCTGGTGCGCGCCCGTGGCCATCTGCCTCACCGGACGTCCGGGCTTCACCGCGCTCGGTTCCCGCGCCTCACC
>NZ_QHJN01000047.1:0-49767 GCF_003947565.1 Actinomadura sp. WAC 06369
TGAGCCAGGATCAAACTCTCCATTAAGGTCTTACCGACCCTTCGGGGGCGAACCCGAAGAGCCAAACCTTGGAAACAATCCCGGCAATGCACCACTCGGGTGCTTGCCTCAAAGAAATCCCCAGCCTTACATCCCCTGACGGGGGTGCAGGGCCTCGGGGCTGATCCGGCCTGCCGGCCGAATCGTTAAAGGCACTGGCTTTTAACACGCTGTTGAGTTCTCAAGAAACGGACACCCACCGCGCTCGGACCCGCTCTCGCGGCCCACGCTCCGGGGCAACCCTTCTAACTTACCAGACTCGCTTCCGGTGTCAAGCGGACCGATCAAGATCGATTCGTTCGACGGAGGCTTGTCCGTCTCGCGCGGCGATGTCGCGGACGCGGAGTCCGCTCGATCGTCTCGTGGGAGTGCCCTGCGGGCCGGCCACCTGTCGGCGTCCTGCATCCCGTTCCGGGCGTGTCGTTCCATCGTACAGCAGCTCGAGCGTGACTCGAACCGTTTTCCGTGTCCCGACGTCCCCGGGGCCGACCGCCTTGCGGCGTTCTGCATCCCCTCGGGGCAGAAAGAACATTAGAGCGCCCTTGTCGGACCGTCAAATCAGACCCGCGCGCCACTCTCCTCGACAGCGCTCCCGCCGAACCGTTTCATCCCTTCTCAACCCCAGTTCACAACCTATGTGCGCGAGGTCACGCTTGCGGTACCGTCGCAGGCCCGTGCTCCCGAGCGTCCCGTTCCGGTGGTTCGGTCAGTTTCCGGCGGTTCGGACGGTCGGGCGGTGCGGGCCCGCGGTCCGGCCCGGCAAGGAACCGGCCGGAGTGAGGAGGAGCGCCTCGTGAGTGTGCCCGTCGGAATCCGCGCTTCGGCGGAACGTCTGGTGGTCGCGGCGACCATGGGGCCGACGATCCATGACGTGCACGCATGGCGGCTGAAGGTCGTGCCGGGCCTGATCGAGGTCCACGCCGACCGCGGCAGGTTCCGCCCGACGGACGATCCGGGCGGGCGCGGGCTCCATCTCGGCAGCGGCGCGGTCCTGGTGAACGTGCGGCTCGCCGCGGCGCAGCTCGGGCACGCGCCCGTGGTGCGCCTCCTGCCGGACGTCGAGCGGCCGACGCTGCTGGCGACCGTCCGGCTCGTGGGACGGCAGCGGGTGACCCGGGAGGAACGGCTGCTCTACGCGGCGACGCTGCGCCCGTTCGCCCCTCCGGTCGCGGGACGGCGACCGTCCGCGGCGGCCGTCAACGAGCTCGGTGAGGCGGCGCGGCTGGAGGGCGCCAGGCTCCACGTCCTGCCGGCCGGTCCCGGCGACGGGGTCCGGCGGGCGCTGCTCGCGACGCGGGGCGACTCCCCCGCCGAGTGGCTGCGGGCGGGGCAGGCGCTGCAGCGGGTGATCCTCGCCGGGACGGTCCGGTCCGTCTCCACGTCGTTCGCGTACGGGCGGCACGGTCTCCCCCACGTCGGGGATCCGATGGAGCCGGGCGAGGTTCCGCAGGTGTCGCTCACCTTCGCGGGGACCGCTCCCGCGCGGCTATTCGAGGCGCCGGTAGGCGGACAGGACGAAGGAGAGGGGAACCGGCAGCGGATCGGGTAGCGGTCCGAGGCGTTCCCGGAGCGCCTCCTCCGGTACGTGGTGCGCGCTCGGCCCCATGCCCACGAGCGTGGTGATCTCCTCGTGGGTGAGGACGGCCTCCGTGTCCAGGCGCTCCCGGCCGTCCGGCTTGAAGTAGCCGGCCAGCGCGGCGTCGGTGCGCTCGGTCTTGCGCTCGTCGACCGAGATCAGTCCGAGCGACTCGACGAGCGGACCCAGGTGCCCCGGGGAGGGGGTCACGGCGAACAGCGGCCCGTCGGGACGCAGGACGCGGTGGAACTCGGCGGCGTTGCGGGGGGCGAACACGTTGACGACGGCGTCGGCGGCGCCGTCCCGCACCGGCAGCGGGCGCCACAGGTCGGCGACGACCGCGCCGGCGCGCGGGTGCGCCTTGGCGGCGCGGCGCGCGGCGTGCTTGGAGATGTCGATCGCGAGGCCGACGGCGCCGGGCGTCCGGTCGAGGATGCGGGCCAGGTAGTAGCCGGTGCCCGCGCCCGCGTCCAGGACGCAGCCCGGGCCGTCCGGCGACGCGGCGACCATCCGGGCGAGCCGGTCGACGATCGGGGCGAAGTGGCCGGCGCCCAGGAACTCGGCGCGCGCCCGGACCATCTCCGGGGTGTCGGCGGTGCCGGGGCGGGCGTTGCCGGGGAGCAGGTTCGCGTAGCCCTGCCGTGCGATGTCGAAAGCGTGTCCGGACGGGCAGTGCAGCCGGCCGTCCGTCAACGCGAGGTCCGCTCCGCACACGGGGCACACCAGGTATGGCACGACATCGACGAGCATCCGTCCATCATCGTCCATCCACCGGGCGGAACGGGCGGCGCGGCGGCCTTCTTTGCCATCGTGCCGCCGCGGCTTCGGTCGGACGTCCCCGTCCCGTCACCCGGCGGGCGCCGCGCTCGCCACCCGGCGCGTCCCGTCATTGCCGACCTCGGGGAACGGCCGGACGCCACCGGCCGTTCCCACCGGCACATGCTCCTCCATCCGCACACGTCCGCCCGTATGGTCCGCCCGTGCGCGTCCGCCCGCACAGGGGCACTTCGCCGGCGTCGGTCAGGACTTCATCCGGGCGCGGACGTCGTCCATGTCGAGCCCGCGGACCTGCTCGATGACGTTCTCCAGGACCTGCTCGGGCAGCGCCCCGGGCTCCGCGAAGACGATCACGCCGTCGCGGATGGCCATCAGCGTGGGGATCGAGGAGATGCCGAAGCGCTCCGACAGCTCGGGCTCGGCCTCGGTGTCGACCTTGCCGAACACGATGTCGTCGTGCTTGCCCGCCGACTTCTCGTACACGGGCGCGAACCGGCGGCAGGGGCCGCACCAGGACGCCCAGAAGTCGACCAGCACGATCCCGTCGCCCTGGGCCACCTCGTCGAAGTTGTCGACGGTCAGGTTCACGGTCGCCATGTCGGATTCTCCTCAGTCGGGGTATCAGGTCCGTAGAGCGGCTTACAGCCTCGGAGTATTCCCCCGCTGGGAATCACAGAGCGGTAATTAGCGTTGTCCCCATAGGGAGATCGCACCGGAGAAGGGTCAGGATGGCTGCAACCCGTACCAAGGGCGACAGGGTCGACGTCACCGACAAGGACCTTGTCGGGGCGTACCTCGACCGGATCGGCCGAACCCCCCTGCTGGACGCGGAGGAAGAGGTCGATCTGGCGAAGGCGATCGAAGGGGGCCTGTACGCCGAACAGCTCCTCGCCGAGGGGAACGTGCCCGAGGGCGTGTCCCGCGAGGAGCTGGAGGAGTTGACCGCGGCGGGGCTGCGCGCGAAGCAGCGCTTCGTCGAGGCGAACCTGCGGCTCGTGGTCTCGATCGCCCGCAAATACCCGACCGACTCGTTGCCCCTCATCGACCTCATCCAGGAGGGGAACCTGGGGCTGATGCGGGCGGTGGAGAAGTTCGACTACCGCCGCGGCTTCAAGTTCTCCACGTACGCGACGTGGTGGATCAGGCAGGCGATCGGGCGCGGGCTGAGTCACACGGCCCGCACGATCCGGCTGCCGGTCCACGTGGAGGAGGAGCTCTCCCGGCTGCGGCGCGCCGAGCGGCAGCTCGGCCGCGAGCTGGGCCGCGAGCCCACCCGCGAGGAGCTCGCCGGGGCGGTGGGCGCCGACGCCGAGCACGTGGACGAGCTGCTGCGCTGGCGGCGCGACCCGGCGAGCCTCGACGCGACCGTCGACGACGCCGGCGAGACGCCGATGGGCGACCTGCTCGAGGATCCCGACGCCGTCACGCCCGAGGCGGAGATCCTCGCGCTGGACGACATCGAGGGCCTCGCGCGGCTGCTGGACCGGCTGCCGGAGCGGGAGGCCGCGATCCTGCGGGCCCGGTTCGGGATGGACAGCGGCCAGCCGCTGTCGTACGCGCAGATCGGCGCCCGGTACGGCCTGAGCCACAACCGGGTGCGGCAGATCACCGACCGGTCGCTGCGGCGCCTGCGGCAGCTCGCGAACGAGACGGACCTGAGCGGCCGCCGGGCGCTGGCGGACGCGCACGCCGCGGTGCGGGGCCCCGTGCGGGCCGGTGCCGGCAGCCGCGCCGCGTGAGCGGCGGCCGCGGCCCGTCCCCACGGTCCGAGAAACATCACCGGGCGGTCCCGAACGGGGCCGCCCGGTTCGCGTTCGGGGCCGGAGGTACCGTCCGGTCCCGGGCGGATGGCCCCGCCGCGGCGGACCGTGCCATAGCCTTTTCACGTGAGTACTTCCACGCCCTCTGGGGATCTGGACGCCTGGCGCTCCCTCCCCGCCCTCCAGCAGCCCGAATGGGACGATCCGGACGAGGTCCGGGCGGTCGCGGCGGAGCTCGCCGCGCAGCCGCCGCTCGTCTTCGCCGGTGAGTGCGACCAGCTCAAGGACCGGCTCGCGGACGTGGCCCGCGGCGAGGCGTTCGTCTTGCAGGGCGGCGACTGCGCCGAGACGTTCGAGGGATCGAACGCCGACGCCGTGAAGAACAAGCTGAAGACCCTGCTGCAGATGGCGGTCGTGCTCACCTACGCCGCCAGCGTCCCGGTCGTGAAGATCGGGCGGATGGCGGGGCAGTTCGCCAAGCCGCGGTCCAAGCCGGTGGAGGCGCGGGGCGGCGTGGAGCTGCCCGCGTACCGGGGCGACGCCGTCAACGGGTTCGCGTTCGACGCCGAGTCGCGCCGCAACGACCCGCAGCGGCTGCTGAAGGCGTACCACTGCTCCGCGGTGACGCTGAACCTGTGCCGGGCGTTCACCAAGGGCGGGTACGCCGACCTGCGGCAGGTGCACACCTGGAACCGCGACTTCGTCCAGCAGAGCCCGGCGGGACGCAGCTACGAGCGGCTCGCGGGCGAGATCGACCGGGCGCTGACGTTCATGAAGGCGTGCGGGGTGAACCCGGACGAGTTCCACGGCGTGGAGTTCTACTCCAGCCACGAGGCGCTGCTGCTGGAGTACGAGCGGGCGCTGACCCGGATCGACAGCCTGAGCGGCCGCCCGTACGACGTGTCGGCGCACTTCCTGTGGATCGGTGAGCGCACCCGGCAGCTGGACGGCGCGCACGTCGAGTTCCTCCGGCACATCAGCAACCCGATCGGGGTCAAGCTGGGGCCGACGACGACGGCCGACGACGCGCTCGCGCTGATCGACCGGCTGAACCCGGACGGGGAGCCGGGGCGGCTCACGTTCGTCACCCGGATGGGCGCCGGCAAGATCCGGGACGCGCTGCCGCCGCTGATCGAGAAGGTGCACCAGAGCGGCGCCCCGGTGGCGTGGGTGTGCGACCCGATGCACGGGAACACGTTCGAGGCGCCGAGCGGGCACAAGACGCGCCGGCTGGACGACGTCCTGGACGAGGTCGCGGGCTTCTTCGAGGTGCACCGGGCGCTGGGCACGCACCCGGGCGGCATCCACATCGAGTTCACCGGCGACGACGTGACCGAGTGCGTCGGCGGCGGCCACGGGCTGGTGGAGGACGATCTGCACCAGCGGTACGAGACGGCCTGCGACCCGCGGCTGAACCGCGGGCAGTCGCTCGACCTGGCGTTCATGGTCGCGGAGCTGTACCGCAAGTCCGTCTGAGCCTCGTGCGCGCGCCCGGCCGTCCCTCCGCGGGATCGCCGGGCGCCGTCGTTCCGGGCGTCCGTCAGATGCTGACCTCGGCCCAGACGACCTTGCCGCCGGTGACCGGGTCGGCTCCCCAGGACGTGGCGAAGCGGTCGACGATGAACAGGCCGCGGTGCGACTCGTCCAGGGGGCCGGGGACGGTGAGGCGGGGCAGTTGGGCGGCGCGGTCGCGGACCTCGACGCGGACCCGCCCGGCGCCGCGCAGCAGCCGCAGCTCCAGCGCCGTCCCGGCGTGCCGGACGGCGTTGGCCACCAGCTCGGCCACGATGGCGGTGACGAGCTCCTCGCGTTCCATGAGGGCCCAGGTGCGCATGGTGCGGGCGGCGAGGCGGCGCGCGTACTCGACCGCCTCGGTCTGCGGCGCCGCGCGCAGCGTGGTCTCGGTCATCGGGTCGGTCACTCCGCCCGCTCGCCGTTCTGCATCGGGTCCCGCTCCGTCATGTCCCGAACTCCCGTGTGCCCGTCCTCGGTGTGCCGGTCACCGTCCACCGTCGGACGCCGTCTCCTCCGGCGCGTCTTCCATGAGGAAGCGGTCCAGGCCGGTCGTGCGCAGGACGTTCTCGACCCGTCCGTAAGCACCGGTGACGGTGAGCGTGGCGTTCTGCGCCCGCGCGTGCTTGTACGCGCGGACGAGGACGTTCAGGCCCGACGAGTCACAGAAGTCGACCGCGGCGAGATCGACCACGACGGCCCGCTCTCCCGCGTCGACGAGCTCGGTCAGCCGTGAGCGCAGCTCATCGGAGGAGTTCAGGTCGATGGAACCGCGCGCGGTGATCGTCGCGCGGCCGTCCTGTCGTGTCGTGTGCAAGGCAAGCCCCACGCCACCCCACCTTACCGATCGTTGGTCTCCATCATGACGCCCGCAGAACTATCAGGGCAACGTCGTCGTTCGACGGCTCGGGGCCGAAGTCGCGCACCGCTCGCTGGATGCGGGCGGCGACGGCCCCCGCGCTGAGCCCGGTGCAGCCGGCCAGCAGCCGCTCGAGCCCGTTGCCGTCCCCGAGCAGCCGTCCGCCGGAACGTCGCTCGGTGACGCCGTCGGTCACGCACAGCAGCACCTCCCCGCGGCGGAGTTCGACCGTATCGGTTTGGAAGTCGACGTCGTCGAACACCCCCAGCAGCGGCTGCGAGGACGCGGCCTCGCGGACGCCGCCGTCCGGGTCGAGGATCAGCGGCGGCGGGTGCCCGGCGCTGGACAGCCGGATGGTCACGCCGTCGCGGGCGCGGCGGGCGATGATCTCGCCGTGCAGCAGGGTGAGCAGCCGTCCGCGCTCCCCCTCGCCGAGGATGAGCCGGTTGAGCCGGCCGAGCACGTCGGGGACCGACATGTCCTCGGCGGCGAGGATCCGCAGCGCGTGCCGGGCCAGTCCGGTGACGGCGGCGGCCTCCGGTCCGGTGCCGCACACGTCGCCGATCGCGAACCGCCAGCGTCCGGGCGCGGCGTCGTCGAGCGCGGGCGCGCCGTCGCCGGGGCCGCTCTCGAAGACGTCGTAGAAGTCGCCGCCGACCTCGCTGCCCTCCCCCGCCGGCTCGTACACCACGGCGACCTCGAGGCCGGGGATCTCGGGGATCGCGGGCGGCAGGAGGCTGCGCTGCAGGGCGCTGCTCATGGCGGTCTGGGCGGAGAACAGGCGCGCGTTGTCGACGGCGAGCGCGGCGCGGCGGCTGAGCTCCTCGGCCAGCTCGATGGCGCTGCGGGCGAAGCGGTCGCCGGCGGGGCGGCCGATGAGGATGGTGCCGATGCGCCGCCCGCGCGCGATCAGCGGGAACGCGTAGACCTGGTCGGCGGCGGTGTCGCCGGCGGCGGCGCGGACGTCCTCGGGCGCATCGGCGAAGCCGTGCCAGGGCCCGGGGACGTCCATGGCGGGGGCGGGCCCGGCCTCGTCGAGCAGGGCGCGCAGGCCGTCGGCGCGGTCCTCGTCGGCGTGCCAGACGTAGGCGAGCCGGGCCGGTTCGGCTTCGGCGACGGTGTAGACGGCGCACCAGGTGGCGAGCCGGGGCACGACGAGCTGCGCGACGAGCGCCATCGTGCGTTCCTGGTCGAGGGTGCCGGCGAGCAGGTCGCTGGCCTCGGCGACGAAGCTGAGCCAGCCGCGCCAGGACCGTTCCAGCTCGCCGACCCGGGCCTTCTCCAGGGAGAGCGACAACTCTTCGGCGAGCCGTCCGGTCCGGGCCCCGTCGCTCTGGGTGAAGCGGCCCGGGGCGGTGGAGACGGCGACGAGGAGGCCGGTGAGGCGCCCCTGGGACTCCAGGGGCGCGGCCGTGACCGAACTGGCCCGCAGGGCGACGGCGATCGGGTCGGCCGCGTCCACGGCGACCCAGGGGGATCCGGCGCGGACGGCGGGGGCGAGCCCGGCGACCGACAGTTCGCCGAGCGGCAGCTCGGCGGCGGTGCCGCTGGACGCGCCCATGATGAGCCGCCCGTCGCGCTCGGTGAGCAGGATGGCCGCGCCCTCGGCGCCCAGCATCTCCCGGACGGCGGCGACGCCGTCCTGCATGGACTCGACGGCGGCGGGCGAGCGGAGCAGCCGGGCCCCGTCGGCGGGGACCTCGCCGACGCCCTCGCCGGCGACGCGCGCGTCCGCGGCCACCGCGGCGTCGGCCGCCGGGTCTGCTTCGCGGGGGCGCGCGGCGCGCTCGCGCAGGCGGTCGCGCAGCGCCGCTGCGCCGTTCGGGGACGCCGCGGCCCGGTCCCCGCCGCTCTCGCCCGTGCCGCTCTCGCCCGCGGCCGTCAGGTCGACGGGGGCGTCGGCCGGACGGGCGAGGGCCGCGTCGGCCGGCTCGGCGCGCGGCGCGCCCCGGTCGGTTTCGGCGGTCTCGGAGCCCGGGGCGTCCTCGCGGGCGGGCTCACCGGCGGACTCAGGGGCGTCCTCGTCCCGTGCTTCGGCGCCGGGACGCGGGAGGCGGAACCACACGCCCTTGGTGCGGCGGTCGTAGGAGACGCCCCACGAGTCGGCGAGCGTGGCGATGGACGGGAGGCCGCGCCCGCTGGACGCGGTGACGCCGGGCATCTCGATGCCGCGGGTGGGGTGCCGGTCGCGGACCTCGATCTCGACGTCGTCGCCCTCGAGCCGGCAGGTGACCTCGAAGGACGTCCCCGCGTAGGCGATCGCGTTGGTGGCCAGCTCGCTGGTCGCCAGGATCGCGTCGTCGGAGATCTCGTCCATGCCCCAGTCGGCGAGCACCTTCCGGACGAACCGGCGCGCGTCCGCGACCGCCGCCGCGGCGGACGGGAAGGTGGCCGACGCCGTCTGCCGATCCAACTGTCGTCCCTCGTTCGATGCGTCCACTACCCGGGTCTGGCTATCGTGACAGACTGCTCGACCGCCCGGCCAGAAGAGCCGCGCGCCGGGGCCGCACCGCGCCTCCGAGCCCGGGGAACGTCGAGCCCCCGGCCACGACACGACAGACCGTAACACGAAGACTACGTGCGAAGACTACGTGCACGGATGCGCGGTCGTTACCGTCCGTTGACCGGCAGAGTGTGATTCGGGCTCCGGGCCGTCCGGCAACGTAGAGTACAGATGCGGCCGGGAGGCCGCCCGAAGCGGCCGGAAAAGGCCCGGAGAAGGAGTCAGTGGCATCCGGTACCCCACGAACGCGGGCCAGGAGGATGAATAGCATGCCGCGCACCACGTCTCGCGCCCGCTCCGGCGGGTCGCGCGACACCACGCCGCGTTACAGCGACGCCGATCTCGCCCCCCTGCTGAAGGCGCTGGTCGCCGTGCGCGACGGGAAGGCCAAGGCCGAGCTGGATCTGCCCGGCGAGGGCGCCGTGGCGGTGGCCGGGGCGCTGCTGGAGGAGATCCGGCAGAACGGCAGCGAGCTGAACGCGGGGCTGGCCCGCGTCCGCCGGGAGATCGGCCGGGAGGGCCGGCTGGGCGGGCGGCTGACCACGGGCACGCTGAAGGGCTCGTGGGCGGGCGCGGTGGACGACGCCAACGCGATCATCGCGAAGCTGACGGACCTCTCCCTCGGGATGCACCAGGTGGTGGAGGCCGTCGCCGCGGGGGACCTGAGCCGGCGGGTCGAGCTGCGGGTCGCCGGCCGGCCGATGCGCGGCGAGCTGCTGCGCATGGCGCGGTCGGTGAACGGCATGGTGGAGCTGCTCGACCAGTTCACCTGGGAGGTCACGCAGTTCGCCCGGGAGGTCGGCACCGAGGGGCGGCTCGGCGGGCAGGCGCCGTCGCGGGGCATGACCGGCCGGTGGCGGGACGTCACGGCGGCGGTGAACGCGATGGCGGGCCGGCTCACGGCGCAGGTCCGCGACATCGCCGAGGTCACCACGGCCGTGGCGAAGGGCGACCTGACCCGCAAGGTCACGGTGGAGGCGACGGGCGAGCTGCAGGAGCTCAAGCTCACCGTGAACACGATGGTGGACCAGCTGTCGCGGTTCGCGGACGAGGTGACCCGGGTCGCCCGGGAGGTCGGCACCGAGGGGCAGCTCGGCGGCCAGGCGCGGGTGCAGGGCGTCAGCGGGGTCTGGAAGAACCTCACCGACAACGTCAACGCGATGGCGAACAACCTGACGTACCAGGTCCGCAACATCGCGCAGGTCACGACGGCCGTTGCCGAGGGCGACCTCGGCAAGAAGATCACCGTCGACGCGCAGGGCGAGATCCTGCAGCTGAAGCTGACGGTGAACCAGATGGTGGACACGCTGTCGGCGTTCGCCTCCGAGGTCACCCGCGTCGCCCGCGAGGTCGGCACCGAGGGACGGCTCGGCGGCCAGGCGCGGATGCCGGGCGTGAGCGGCGTCTGGAAGGACCTGACGAACAACGTCAACGGCATGGCGTCGAACCTGACGTTCCAGGTCCGCAACATCGCGCAGGTCACCACGGCGGTCGCGCAGGGCGACCTCGGCAAGAAGATCACTGTTGACGCGCAGGGCGAGATCCTGGAGCTCAAGGACACCGTCAACACGATGGTCGACACCCTCTCGGCGTTCGCCGACGAGGTGACCCGCGTCGCCCGCGAGGTCGGCACCGAGGGACGGCTCGGCGGCCAGGCGCGGGTCCCGGGCGTCAGCGGGGTCTGGAAGGACCTCACCGACAACGTCAACGGCATGGCGAACAACCTCACCATGCAGGTCCGCGGGATCGCGAAGGTGACGACGGCGGTGGCGCAGGGCGACCTGACGCGCCGCATCGAGGTCGACGCGCAGGGCGAGATCCTCCAGCTGAAGGACACCCTGAACACGATGGTCGACACGCTGTCGGCCTTCGCCGACGAGGTCAGCCGCGTGGCGCGGGAGGTCGGCACCGAGGGGCGCCTCGGCGGCCAGGCGATCGTGCCGGGCGCCGGCGGCATGTGGAAGGACCTCACCGACAACGTCAACGGCATGGCGTCCAACCTGACCTACCAGGTCCGCAACATCGCGCAGGTCGCGACGGCCGTCGCGCACGGCGACCTGACGCGCCGCATCGACGTCAACGCGCAGGGCGAGATCCTCGAGCTGAAGACGACGCTGAACACGATGGTCGACACGCTGTCGTCGTTCGCCTCCGAGGTCACCCGGGTGGCCCGCGAGGTCGGCAGCGAGGGGCGCCTCGGCGGGCAGGCGGAGGTCGAGGGCGTCTCGGGCACCTGGAAGCGGCTGACCGAGAGCGTCAACGAGCTGGCCCGCAACCTGACCACGCAGGTCCGGGCGATCGGCGAGGTCGCGAGCGCGGTCGCCGAGGGCGACCTGACCCGCACCATCACCGTGGAGGCGCGCGGCGAGGTCGCGGAGCTGAGCGACAACGTCAACCTGATGGTCGCGACGCTGCGGGAGACGACCCGCGCCAACGATCAGCAGGACTGGCTGAAGTCGAACCTCGCGCGGATCGGCGGGATGATGCAGGGCCACCGCGACCTGCAGCAGGTCGCCAACCTGATCATCCGGGAGCTGACGCCGACGGCGAGCGCGCAGTACGGCGCGTTCTACCTCGCGGAGCCCTCCGGCGAGGAGACCGAGCTGGCGCTCATCGCCGGGTACGGGACGCGGCGGCGGACGCAGAAGGGCACGGTCCGGTTCGCGTTCGGGGAGGGCCTGGTCGGGCAGGCCGCGCAGGAGCGGCGGCCGCTGCTGATCTCCGAGGCGCCCGCCGACTACGTCAAGATCGGCTCCGGGCTGGGCGAGGCGTCGCCGGTCAACATCATCGTGCTGCCGATCGTGTTCGAAGGGACGGTCCTCGGCGCGATCGAGCTGGCGTCGTTCGGCCGGTTCACCGACGTCCACCTGGCGTTCTTCAGCCAGCTGATCGAGACGATCGGGGTGACGCTGAACACGATCAGCGCCAACACCCGCACCGAGGCGCTGCTGGCCGAGTCGCAGCGGCTGGCCTCGGAGCTGCAGGAGCGGTCGGACGAGCTGCAGCGGCAGCAGGCGGAGCTGCGGCACTCCAACACCGAGCTGGAGGAGAAGGCGGCGCTGCTGGCGCAGCAGAACCGCGCGATCGAGATTCAGAACTACCAGATCGAGCAGGCGCGGCGGACGCTGGAGGAGCGCGCCGAGCAGCTGGCGATCTCGTCGCGGTACAAGTCGGAGTTCCTGGCGAACATGTCGCACGAGCTGCGCACGCCGCTGAACAGCCTGCTGGTGCTGGCCAAGCTGCTGTCGGAGAACCAGGGCGGGAACCTGACCGACAAGCAGGTGGAGTTCGCGCAGACGATCTACGACTCGGGCACGGACCTGCTGACGCTGATCAACGACATCCTGGACCTGGCGAAGGTCGAGGCCGGGAAGATGGAGCTGCACCCGCAGCGGCTGTCGGTGCCGGCTCTGGTCGACTACGTGGACGCGACGTTCCGTCCGCTGTCGCAGGACAAGGGCCTGCAGTTCGGCGTGGAGGTGGCCCCGGACGTCCCGGGGACGCTGTTCACCGACGAGCAGCGGCTGCAGCAGGTCCTGCGGAACCTGCTGTCGAACGCGGTGAAGTTCACCGCCGAGGGCGAGGTCCGGCTGCTGATCGAGCGCGCCGGGGACATCGACTTCACGCTGCCGGCGCTGTGGAACACCCCGGACGTCATCGCGTTCCGCGTGATCGACACCGGGATCGGGGTGAGCGCCGACAAGCTGCAGGTGATCTTCGAGGCGTTCCAGCAGGCCGACGGGACGACCAGCCGCCGCTACGGCGGCACCGGCCTCGGCCTGTCGATCAGCCGGAACATCGCGCGGCTGCTCGGCGGGGAGATCCACGCCGAGAGCAAGCCCGGGCACGGCAGCGTGTTCACGCTGTACCTGCCGGCGCAGTACAGCGAGTCCGACGGGCGCCGCAGGGCGCCGCAGGACGGCGCGGTGGCCGAGCCTGACGTCCCGGCGATCGCCCCGGCCGAGGACGCGGCGGAGGCCGCGGAGGGCGCCGCGCCCGCCGCGGAGGCCGCGCCCGCGGCGCCCGAGACCGGCCGGCGGGGCGAGCGGCGCCCGGTGCGCGGGCGGCGCCGCGCGGAGCCCGACCGGGCCGTCGAGGGCATGCTGGCGGAGCCTCCCGCGGACTTCCTGGACACCGTGCTGTCGGGCCGCAAGGTGCTGATCGTCGACGACGACGTCCGGAACGTGTTCGCGCTCACCAGCGTGCTGGAGGGCTACGGGATGGACGTCCTGTACGCCGAGGACGGGCAGGCGGGCATCGACCTCCTGCACCGCAACCCCGACGTGGCGCTGGTGCTGATGGACGTGATGATGCCGGGCCTGGACGGCTACGCCACCACCTCCGCCATCCGGAAGATGCCGCAGTTCGCCGAGTTGCCGATCATCGTGATCACCGCGAAGGTGATGAAGGGCGACCGGGAGAAGAGCCTCGAGGCGGGCGCGTCGGACTACGTGCCGAAGCCCGTGGACGTGGACCATCTCCTCGACGTCATGCGGAACTGGCTGAAGCCCTCCGTCGTCCGCTGAGGAACGGCGCCGCGGGCAGTAGGGTCTGCCGTGGGTGAACGTGTGCGGTCACGGGCCAGGACGGCGGGCCGACCGGATCGGAGGGACGCGCGTGGACGACAAGGCGAAGATCCTGCTCGTGGACGACCGCGAGGAGAACCTCATCGCGCTGGAGGCCATCCTCAGCTCCCTCGATCAGGATCTGGTCCGCGCCAGGTCGGGCGAGGAGGCGCTCAAGGCGCTGCTCACCGACGAGTACGCGGTCATCCTGCTGGACGTCGTCATGCCGGGCATGGACGGGTTCGAGACGGCGCGCGACATCAAGCGGCGCAAGAAGACCCGCGACCTGCCGATCATCTTCCTGACGGCGGTCAACAGCGACCCCGACTACGCGTTCCGCGGGTACGCGGCGGGCGCGGTCGACTTCATCTCCAAGCCGTTCGACCCGTGGGTGCTGCGCGCCAAGGTGTCGGTGTTCGTCGAGCTGCACAACAAGAACAAGCAGCTCCGCGACCAGACGACCCTGCTGCGCGAGCAGTCCGCGCTGCTGCGGGAGCAGTCGACGCTGCTGGAGGAGCGGCCGGCGGAGGAGTCGGGTCCGGCGGCGCGGCGGGCGCTCGCCGGGCGGCTGGACGAGCTGCTGAAGGCGGTCGAGGAGCAGGCGGAGCTGCTCGGCAAGCGGGTGCCGCCCGCGCTGCGCGACGAGATGGACGAGCTGGAGCGCCGCCTGTCCGGCCTGCGCGCCGCGCTCGCCGTCGACGAGGCTCCCGTGGAGGGGGCGTCCGCCGCGGGCGTCCCCGCCGAGGAGTCCTGACCGGCTTTCTCATCGCGGTGTCCTCCGAACGGCCTATGCGCGTCGCATAGAGCTGGTATACCTGTGTGCGTTCAGATCACCACGGAGCGTTACCGGAGGGACACATGACCGAGCTTCCGACCCAGATCGGGCTCCCGCTGCTGCTCGCCGACGAGGTCATCACCCTGGAGGGATGGCGCCAGGAGCTGATCGAGGGCGACCGGAACTGACCCGATCCAGGTGCGACCGAGGGCTCCCCGCCGTGCGGGGAGCCCTCGGCCGTGACCGGGACCGGAGCGGGCACACGAGACGGGGCACGGAAGTGGGCACAGAGGCATGAGCACGGCGACGGAATGGCCGGCGGCGCGCCGGGACGCGATCGTGGACCTTCTGCACGGGCACGAGGTGCCCGATCCGTACCGGTGGCTGGAGGACGCCGACGACCCGGACTGCGCCGCGTGGCTGGACGGGCAGGCGGAGGTGTTCGCTCGGCACGCCGCCGGCTGGCCGGACCGCGACGGGTGGCTGGCGCGCTTGGCGGCGGCGGCCGATGCGGGCGGCGCCGCCGTCCCGACCGGGTCTCCCCCGGTGTGGCGGCACGGCCGCCGGTTCTACCTGCGGCGGACGCCGGGCATGCAGCTGCCCGTGCTGATGACCGCCGGGCCGGACGAGCCCCCGCGTGTGCTGCTCGACCCCCTCGCCCTGGACGCGTCCGGGGCGACGACGCTCGGGGTCTGGCGGCCGTCGCACGGCGGCGGGCTGCTGGCCTACCAGATGACGCGGCACGGCGACGAGCGGCCGCTGCTGTGGGTCCTCGACGTGGCCGGCGGCGGGCTCGTGGACGGTCCGCTGGAGCCCGGCCGTCCGACCCCGGTGGCGTGGCTACGGGGCGACGCGGCGTTCTGCTACGTCGACACGCCCGGGCCCGGCCTGGAGGCGGGCAGGCGGCTGCGGCTGCACCGCATCGGCGCCGACCCCGCCGACGACCCGGTGCTGTTCGCCACCGATTTCCCGCAGCTGGCCGTCACGATCGGGCCGGACGGGCGCCGGCTCATGCTGAGCGCCGCGCCCGGCGCCACGTCGGGGAACCTGCTGTGGCTCGCCGACGCGCCCGACGAGGACGCGCGGGAGCTGGCGCCCGCGCTCGTCCACGACGGCACCGCCGACGGCGCGCGCGCCGTGCTGAAGTTCGCGCCGGACGGCGGAATCGTCGCCGTGACCGACCGGGACGCGCCGTTCGGGCGGCTCTGCGCCGTGGACCCCGCCGACCCGCGCGCCGACCGGTGGCGCACCATCGTCGCGGAGGAGCCGGGCCGCGTCCTCGCCGACTGCGCGACGCTCACCGACCCGGACTCGGGCGAACCGCGCCTGCTGACCGTCCGCAGCCGGCACGGGGCGAGCGAGCTGCGCCTGCACGCCGCCGACGGGACCGTCCTGCGGGACGTCCCGGCCCCCGGGTACGGCACCGTCGCGCGGCTGACCGCGCCGCCCGCCGGCGGCCCCCGCGCCTGGTTCGCCTACACCGACTACACCACCCCGCCGGCGGTGCACCGCGTCGACGTCCGCGACGGCTCGTGCGTCGCCGAGGACGCGCCGGACGGCGCGGAGGCCGCCGGGGGCGCACGTCCGGACGTCCGGCGGATCACCTACCGGTCGGCCGACGGGACGCCGGTGCGGATGCAAGTCCTCGTGCCGCCCGGGGAGAGCGGCCCGCGCCCGCTCATCCTGAGCGCGTACGGCGGGTTCGGCGCGTCCACCCCGCCCGCCTACTCGCCGGCGGTCGCCGCGTGGGTCGGCGCGGGCGGCGCGTACGCCGTCGCGAGCGTGCGCGGGGGCGGCGAGGAGGGCACGGCGTGGCACGCGGCGGGCCGCGGCCGCAACAAGCCCAACGCCGTGGACGACTTCACCGCGGCCGCCCGCGCGCTGGTCGACGGCGGGTACACGACGCCGGAGCTGCTGGCGATGCGGGGCTCCTCGCACAGCGGGTTCCTGGTCGCCGCGGCGCTCGTCCGCTGCCCGGAGCTGTACGCGGCGGCGGTGATCACGGACGCGGTCACCGACATGGTCCGGTACCAGCGGTTCGGGATCGGGCGGCTGTGGACCGAGGAGTTCGGCACCGCCGACGATCCCGAGCAGCTCCCCGTGCTGCTCGGCTACTCCCCCTACCACCGCGTCCGGGCGGGGACCGGCTACCCGCCGGTGCTGCTGACGTGCGCGCGGACCGACCCGCGGGTCGACTCCATGCACACGCGGAAGATGACCGCGGCGCTGCAGTACGCGACCTCGTCGGACGCGCCGGTGCTGCTGCGCTGCGAGGCCGACGTGGGGCACGGCGAGCGGTCGCTGTCGCGCTGGCTCGGCCTGCAGACCGACATCCTCGCGTTCTGCGCGGCCCACACCGGCCTGCGGCCCGCCCGGGGCGGGGAGGCCGCGGGCCGGTGAGGGCCGGCCGGGTCAGGACCCGGCGGCGAGCTTGGCGCGTGCGGCGGCGATGCGGGCCAGGGTGCGGTCGCGGCCGAGGATCTCCAGCGACTCGAACAGCGGCAGGCCGACGGTGCGGCCGGTGACCGCGACGCGGACCGGGGCCTGGGTCTTGCCGAGCTTGAGCCCGTGCTCCTGGCCGACCCGCTCCAGCCGGTCCTTGAGCTCGTCGGCGCGCCACGGGGCGTCCATGTAGGCCCGCTCGGCCGCCGCGAGGATCTCGGCGGCGGGCTCCTTCATGGCCTTGGTCCAGGACTTCTCGTCGGCCGGCGGCTCGTCCAGGAACGCGAAGTCGATCATCTCGACGATCTCCGACAGCAGCGCGATCCGGGTCTGGGCGAGCGGCGCGAGCTCGGCGAAGACGGACACGTCCACGTCGAACGGCGCCTCCTGCAGGAACGGCAGGCACTCGGCGATGAACTTCTCGACCGGCAGCGCGCGGATGTACTCGCCGTTGAACGCGCGCAGCTTCTTCTCGTCGAAGAACGCCGGGGAGGTGTTGACGTCGTCGATGCGGAACTCGTCGACGATCACGTCCCAGGGGACGATCTCGCGGTCGCCGGACGGGGCCCAGCCGAGCAGCATCAGGTAGTTGCGCATCGCCTCGGCGAGGTACCCCTCGGCGCGGTAGTCCTCCAGGGCGACCTTGTCGCGCCGCTTGGACAGCTTCTGCCGCTTCTCGTTGACGATGACCGGGACGTGCGCCCACACCGGCGGTTCCCCGCCGAGCGCCTCCCACAGCAGCTGCTGCTTGGGCGCGTTGGACAGGTGCTCCTCGCCACGCACGACGTGCGTGATGCCCTGGCTCATGTCGTCGACGGCGTTGGCCAGCAGGAACGTGACCGAGCCGTCGGCGCGGGCGATGACGAAGTCCTCCAGGACGGTGTTCTCGAAGACGGGCTTGCCGCGCAGCAGGTCGACGACGACGGTCTGGCCCTCGTCGGGGGCGCGGAAGCGCAGCGCGCGGCCGGGGCCCGGCTCCAGGCCGCGGTCGCGGCAGAACCCGTCGTAGCCCTTGTGCTGGTCGCCGGTGCGGGCGGTGACGGCCTCGCGGGTGCAGTCGCAGTAGTAGGCGCGTCCCGCGTCCCGGAGCGTGCGGGCGGCCTCGGCGTGCTTGTCGGCGTTCGCCGACTGGAAGTACGGGCCCTCGTACTGCTCGCCGTCCATGCCGAGCCAGGCGAGGGCACGGATGATGCCTTCGGTCCACTCGGGGCTGTTGCGCGACGCGTCGGTGTCCTCGATCCGCAGCACCAGCGTGCCGCCGGACTGCGCGGCCATCACCCAGTTGAACAGCGCGGACCGGGCGCCGCCCACGTGGAACATGCCCGTCGGCGACGGCGCGAATCGAACTCGGATCGAAGACGTTGAAGACATGTCACCAGCGTAGAGCGCGCGGGCACCGGATCGCGCCCCGATCGCCCGCCGCTCGGCCAAATCGGTGTCAGGACCGCTCAGGGTCGCCAGTTCGGGTCGCGGCCGGCGAGCCCGACGAGGCGGTCCAGCAGCGGCGCCGTCTCGGGGACGGGCACCTCGGGGCCGAACGCCCCGTACTCGCGGCCGACCTCGGCGGTCGGGACGAGCTGCTCCCACGCGTCCTGCACGACCTCGGGCGGGAACCCGGGGTCGCGTCCGGTGGCGACGGCGAGGTCCCAGCCGTGCACGACGAACTCACCGTAGAGGATCCCGCCGACGAACGGGGCGGGCATGCCCTCCTTGTTGCCGGTCAGGCTGGTGGTGCCCTCCCAGGCGGCGGGGTCGCGCCACGCCTCGGCCGTCCGGCGCGCCTGCTCCTCGAACCGCTCGGCCCAGCGCGGCTCGGCCGTGAAGTCGTGGTCCTCCCCCGGCCCGGTCGTCGGCTCCTTGCGGGCGGCGTTCTCGCCCCGGGACGTCCACAGGATCAGGTGGTTGACCAGGGCGCGCACGTCCCACTCGGGGTCGGGGGTGCGGTCGTCCAGCCGGGCCTCCGGTATCTCCAGCACGATCCGCGCCGCGGCCTCGGCGGCGGGAAGCATCCGGTGACGAAGGTCCATGACCCCTCCTTCGCTTATCTGTTCGAATCGACGCGGCCACGCTACGCGGGCCCGGCCGCGCCGTCTTGGAGAAACGCGACACGGCCTGGCGGCCCGCTGCGCCGACCCCTACCCGGCGGGGCGCCGGGCATCCTGGCAGGATCGGCCCCATGGCCCCTCCCGCGTCCCCCCTCGACGACCTGGCGGCGTTCCGCGAGGTCGCGGCCGAACGGCTGGCCGCGTTCGCCCACACGACCGTTCCCGACGCCCCGGGCATGCGCCGCGCGGGGGTCGTGCTGTGCGTGCTGGAGCACGACGGCGCGCCCTCGGTCGTCCTGATCAAGCGTGCGGACCGCGGCCGCAACGCCGGGCAGTGGGGGCTGCCCGGCGGGCGCGCGGAGGACGGCGAGACGCCCGAGCGCGCGGCGCTGCGCGAGTTGCGCGAGGAGATCGGGCTGACGGCGGGCGCGGCCGACGTCCTCGGCCGGCTCGACGACTTCCCGGCCGCTTCCGGGTTCGCGATCACCCCGGTCGTGGTGGCGCTGGACGATCCCGGCCCGCTCGTCCCCGACCCGCGCGAGGTCCGGTCGGTGCACCACACGAGCCTGCGCCGGCTGGCGGCCGACGACACGCCGCGGTGGGTGCCGCAGCCGGACGGCGGGAGCATGCTCCAGATGCGGTTGGCCCCGGACTGGCGGGTCCACGCGCCGACCGGCGCGCTGCTGTGGCAGTTCCGCGAGGTGGTGCTGCTGGGCGGGCGGGCGCGGGTCGCCGACTTCGCGCAGCCCGACTGGACGCGCCACTGAACCTGTCCGGGGAGCGCCCGGTCAGTCCGCGGGCCGCGCCTCGATGACGCGGTAGCCGGACGGCGGCAGCGGCCCGCCGATCGACGCGACGGACAGCCCGGCGGCCCGCGCCAGTTCCCGGAACTCGTCCTCGGTGCGCTCGCGCCCGCCCACCGACACGAGCATGTTGAGGTCGTTCATCACGGTGCCGCGGTCGTCGGGGGTGACGACCTCGGGCATCGCCTGCTCGAGGATCAGCACGCGGGCGTCCGGGCGCAGCGCGGCGCGGCAGGTGCGCAGGATCGCGGCGGCGCGCTCGTCGTCCCAGTCGTGCAGGACGCTCTTGAGCAGGTAGGCGTCGGCGCCGGGCGGCACGGACGCGAAGAAGTCGCCGGGGACGATCTCGCAGCGGCCGGCGACGTCGCCGAGGACCTCCGGCGCCGCCGCGAGGGCGGGCGGCAGGTCGAACAGCACGCCGCGCGGGCCCGGGACGGCCCGCAGGATCGCGGCGAGCAGGGTGCCGTCGCCGCCGCCGAGGTCCGCGATCGTCCGGTACCGGGCGAAGTCGTGCGCCCCGATGATCGCGGGGGCGATCGTGCGGGTGTGCTCGGCCATCGCCGCGTTGAACGTCGCCGACAGCTCCGGGTCCGCGGCGAACGACTCGAACGACGTCCGTCCGGTGACCCGCCGCCACGCGTCCTCGCCGGTGCGGAGCGTCCCGGTCATGTCGCCCCAGGACGCCCACACGTCCGGCCCGCAGAACAGCCGGACGAGCGCGCGGACGGAGCCGGGCCCGTCCGCGCGGAGCGCCCGCCCCGCGTCGGTGAGGGCGAACAGGTCGCGTTCCTTCTGCTCCACCGCGCCCAGGCAGGCCAGGCCGCGCAGCAGCCGGTACAGGGACGGCGCGTGGGCGCCGGTCCGCGCGGCGAGGTCGGTGCTCGTCCGGGGGCCGTCCGCGAGGGCGTCGGCGAGCCGCAGTTCGGCGGCGGTGTGGATGATCTGTGCGGGCATGTATCCGAATGCCATGTCCAGCAGCGCTGGTCGTGCCGACATCGATGGCTCCTCTCGTCTGCGCACGACGTTAAGGAGCCGGAGCGGGGCGCGTCTTGGACGAATGCAACCAGCGGAGACCGGCGGCCCGGGCGGGCGCCGGGTCAGCGGGCCAAGGCGCGGAGCCAGTCCCCGGCCGTCCGCAGGTGCTCGTCGGTGAGCCCGGTCATGGGGTCGATCTCCACGAGGAGGTGCTCGGCGACGTCGGGGGCGGCGGCGATGCGCTCGGTCGCGTCCGGCTCGTCCTCGAACCAGACGAACGGGCGGCCCTCCGCCCAGGCGGCGACGTGCCGCGCCTTCCACGCGCCGAGCGAGACGCCCTCGTCCGCGCCGGGGAACCGCGGGATGGGGACGTACGGGAGCGCCACGGGCAGCCCGATCCGCGGGGCGATCCACATGTTGGCGTTGTCGCACCAGTAGCTCGCCCAGGCCAGCTCGGCGCCGGTCGACTCGGCCAGGTCGAGCAGCGCCGGCCCGTGCCGCGCGTTGAGCCACAGCTCGTAGGTGATGCCGTTCGGCGAGCACCGGTGCCGCTTGAAACGGCGGCTCGGCCTCTGGAAAGGATTCAGCACCCCGTCGACGTCCAGGAGAATCACCGGCGACCCCATACCTGGACGGTAGGCGATCGGGGCGCGGATGAGGAGGTAATTTTCCGGCTTCGGCCGCCGTAGAGTTGATCGTGCCGGACGACGCGGCGGTGCCGCGCCGGGCGTCACCGGCGTCGTCCCGGGAGAGAAGCCGAGGAGCCGCACGAGATGCCCCAGGAACTCACGCTGATGGCGGTCCACGCCCACCCCGACGACGAGGTGCTCGGCACCGGCGGGGTGCTGGCGCGCTGCGCCGCCGAGGGCGTCCGGACGGTGCTGGTGACCTGCACCAACGGGGAGCAGGGCGACGACGAGGGCGGTCTCAAGCCCGGCGACCCGGGGCACGACGCGGCGGGCGTCGCGCGGCGCCGCCTCGCCGAGCTGGAGGAGTCCGCGGGGCACCTCGGCATCGACCGCGTGGAGCTGCTCGGCCACCGCGACTCCGGCATGGTCGGGTGGGCGGGCAACGACGACCCGGCCGCGTTCGCGAACGTGCCGCTCGACGACGCGGTCGCGCCGCTGGTCGCGCTGATGGAGAAGTACCGGCCGCAGGTGGTCGTCACCTACGACGAGAACGGCGGCTACGGGCACCCCGACCACATCATGGCGCACCGGATCGCGGTGGCCGCCGCCGAGCGCTCCGGCGTGCCCGACAAGCTCTACTACACCGCGGTCCCCCGGTCCGGCGTCCGGCAGATGATCGAGGGCGCCCGGGAGCTCGGCATCGATCTCGGGTTCGAGCCGCCGGACGACTTCGGCACCCCGGACGAGCTCGTCACCACCACGGTCGACGTGTCGGCGTACACCGAGCGGAAGTTCAAGGCGCTGCAGGCGCACGCCAGCCAGGGCGAGAACATCTTCATCCTGCGCATGCCCGAGGACGTGCGGCCGCTCGTGCTCGCGCGGGAGGCGTTCGTCCGCCGGTTCAGCCGGGTCCCGGCCCCGGACCTGGAGGACGACCTGTTCGCCGGCCTCAGGTGACCGCGCCGCCGCCCGCGGGTCCGCCGGGCGGGCGGGGGCGGTAGGTCTCGCCCCGCCGCGCCCGCGCGCGGTACATGTCGAGGACGTCCCGGCGCAGCAGGTTCCCGTAGCCGGCGCGGTCGATCCGCAGCGCCAGGTTCGCCTCGGTGACGTGCATCGCGGCGGCCGCGTCGGCGAGGCGCCAGTCGTGCTCGGCCAGCGAGTTCAGCAGGTGGCCGCGGCGGATCTGGCTTTCCGACAGCCGGAACGTCTTGAGGTAGGCGAGGCGGCCGTCCTCGTCGGCGATGGCCTCGCCGATGTGGTTCTCCCGCTTGATCTCGAACGACGGGAGGAAGCGGGTGAGGCGGAACCCGCGCAGCCGCTGGACGCTCCGGTACGTCGCGCGCTCGTCGAAGAGCCACCGGGCCATGACCCCGTCGTGGAACGCCGCCCACTCCGCGCGGCTGAGGTCGGCGGCGGTCCGCAGGTCGGCCAGCGAACGGATCTGCGCGTCGTCGATCCCCGCCGACACGTCCCCCGTCCGCGCGGCGAGCAGCCCGTGGAGGTAGACCGTCTCGCCGAACATGTCCTCGACGAGGGTCGCGTGGAGCGCGCGGTAGTCGTCCGGGTGCGGGACGACGAACGCGCTCGCGAGGGCGTCGGCGACGTAGACCAGCACGCCGCACTGGCCGGGGTGGATCTCGAAGACGCGGAGCGCGTCCTCCAGCCCGCGCACCCGGTGGCCGAGGTAGGCGGCCTCGGCGCGCGGCGACAGCCCCTGGGTGATCGCCTTGCGGGACCATTCCTCCCAGGCGATCGTGGGGCCGCCGAAGTGCAGCGCGAGGTAGCCCTCGACGGCCAGGTGCAGCGGCAGGAACCGGAGCCGGTCCTTGCCCGCCTTCCGCGCCATGCGCCGGACGGTGCGGATCGGCATCCGCTCCGGCGCGGGCGCGGTGTCGCGTTCCAGCAGGCTGGCGCCGTAGGAGGCGCCGGGCGTCTGGTCGCCGCCGTCCCACCGCGCCACGAACGCGTGCGGGATGTAGGACGCGTAGGCCGTTCCGTCGCCGACGTCCACGACGGACACCGGCTCCTCGAACGCGACGCGGTGCAGCCGCAGGCCGGGGACGGGCTCGTCGCGGACCAGCGGCACCAGCCGGATCGAGCCCCACGTCTGCGAGGGGCGGGTCTCCAGCCCGTCCAGGCCGAACGTCATGAGTCCTCCAGGAAGCGCGCGGTCCGGTCGTCGAGGTGCGCCTGCAGCCTGGCCAGGCCGACGCGCCCCTCGGCGAAGCGGGCGAGCTCGACGAGGGTCGGCAGGTCCTCGGCGTCGCGGATCCCGGCGGTCGGGACGGTCGGCGCCAGCCGTCGGACGTCGAAGTCGTCGGCGTCGTACACCGGGTTCAGGTGCGTGATCTGGACCCGCTGAGCGCCGCCGTACCGGTGGCCGGAGTCCAGGCGCGACCGCCAGATCCGCAGGACGTCCGCGGCGAGGCCGGGCGGCGCGTTGTCCCAGCCGTCCGACACGATGATCAGCCGTTCGGGGCCGGTCTCCAGCGCGTCGAGGATCCGCTCGCCGAGCGGCGTCGGCCCGAACGGGTACACCAGCAGTTCGTCGGTGCGGCCCGACGTCCACAGCGGCGTGTACTCCTTCGCGAGCGCCTCGAGCAGGCAGGACGCGGCGAGCGCGACGGCGAGCGGGCGGCGGCGCTTCTGCCCGGACCCGGAGGCCGAGTGGCTGTCGTCCAGGACGGCGGCCACCCGCCCCCACGAGCCGCGGGCGGCGCCCGCGACGCGCCGCGCGGACGTGCGCAGGGCCTCGGTCAGCTCCGCGCGGCGCCGGGCGCGGTCGTCCAGCGGCAGCGACAGCACGTACGTCGCGAGCCGCGTGAGGGGCATCGCGCCGAGGTCCGCGCCGACGCCCGCGCTCTCCTGGAGGCGGAGCCGTTCGAGCCGCGTCATCCGCGCCTCGATGCGCTGCAGGAAGACCTCCCGGGGCACCTTGTGCTTGGCGGCGAACCCCTCCGCGACCGTGTACGGCAGGTCGTACAGCGCCTCCCGCTCGAAGTGCGCCCGCCGCCACGTCTCGAAGACGGGCGTGCCGAACCGCTTGACGCCGCGCGGCGCGAACAGGAACGGGCCCAGCTCCCCGCCGGCGGCGGCGCCGGGGCGGACGTGCGCGTGCCGCATCGCGCTCTTGACGGCGCCGCGGTACTTCACCGCGTCGAACGCGGGGTCGGGGCGGGCCGCCATCCAGTCCCGCATGATCGCGCGGGTGCGCCGGTTGTTGACGCCGCGGCGGCGCAGCTCGCGGAACAGCCGGTAGACGCGCTGCGGCGGCAGCAGTTCGAGCCGCCGCGCGATCAGCCGCCCCTCGCGGCGGCGCCGCTGCGCGTCCACGTCGCCCGCCCGCAGCAGCAGGTTCAGGACGATCTTCGCGGCGTTGTGGTCGTTGACGTTCAGCGCGAGCGCCGCCGCGTACAGGTTCCGGTAGTTCTCCAGGATGTACTCGTGCAGGAAGTCGAGGCTGAGCCGCTGTTCGCCTTGCGCGTGGTGGAACTCGCGCTGCCCCGTGGAGGTGATCGCCGCGTTGACGAACATCAGCGCGTCCTCGCACGCGATCAGGTCGGCGAACGTCTCGGTCATGGCGTCCCGCTCTGGCCGGGGATGGGGGGGTGCCGGCCGGGGAATGGGGGGCGCGAGCGGCGAATCATCGCTGTAAAGGCGGGTTCCGGAAGTCGCACCTGGAGTCCCGCGGCCGGCACCCGAACCGTAGCATCGGGCGATCAGCGCGTTCCGCTCATTTTCCGCCCGCGTCCGCGCCGCCGGACGCGGCGCGCAGCATGCGGAGCTGCCCGATCTCGGCGACGTTCTTCATCAGCTCGGCGTTCACCCAGCCGGCCGTGTGGGCGACGGTGTATCCGGCGTCCTCCGGCCACGGGTAGGCGGTGCGGGCGTCGAGGTCGGCGTCGGTGAGCCCGTCGAGGGCCTCCGCCCACTCGGCGCGCAGGCCGCGCAGCCAGGCGACGGCCTTCTCCTCCCCCGGCCACACGATCTCCGTGCGGTCGCGCGGGGGGCGCCCGTGCACGTGGTCGAGGGCGACGCCCCACCACCAGCCGATGTGCCAGGTGATCCAGGCGACGGTGGGGACCGGCACGGGGTCGGGCTCGGTCTCGGCGAAGTCCGGCTCCCAGCCGCCGTCGGCGCTGGGGCGGACGGTCCAGCACAGGGGCCCCGGTTCCCACAGGTGGTCGGCGGGGACGAGCCGGTCGAGGTGGTACTCGGACAGGGCCCAGGTGAAGTCGAACTGCCAGCGCAGCAGCTCTGTTCGGGACATGGTCATCGGCCAACCCTGGCAGAGGGGCCCGGTCCGGGTCTCCGGGTTTTCCGGGCCCCGGCGCCCGGCCCCGGCGTCCGGCCGGGACCGGGCGCCAGGGGCCGGGCGGCAGGGCCGGGCGGCGCCGGCGGTCAGGGCCGGTAGGTCCCGAAGTACCACTCGTTGCCGTCCAGGTCGCGGGCGGCGTAGTCGCGGGAGCCGTAGTCCTTGTCGGCGAGCTCGCGGAAGATCTCCGCGCCCGCGGCCTTCGCCCGGTCGTGGTGGGCGTCCGGGTCGGCCACCACGACGTAGTTGGCCGCCTTCCCGGGGTTGCCGCCGCTGAGCATGAGCACCCCGTTGTCGTGCCGCATCTCGGTGTGGACGATGGTGCCGTCGTCGTCCCGGTGCACCGCCTGGACCTCGAACCCGAACGCCCGCTCCAGCCACGCCAGCGCCTTCTCGACGTCGGTGTAGCCGACGATCGGGCTGATCGCGCCGTTCTTCTCGTTCGCCATGTCGTCCTCCCTGGTCATCGCGGGATACATGCCCACTCTGCGCCCGGGTGCGCGGGCCCGTCTTGGACGAATGTCACCCGCGGGCGGCGTCGCGTTCGGCGGCGAGGCGGCGGGTCTCCGGCGAGACCGGGGCGCCGAGGATCGCGGCGACGACGTCGATCAGGTAGCTGGTGAACAGGCGGTCGTCGGTGCGGGGGCCGGAGCGGGCGCGGCGCGCCACCTCGATGGCGGCGTACCGGACGGCGGTGAACCGGCGGTGCAGGCGCGCCGCGTCCTCCTCCAGCAGGGGTTCGACGAGCGCGCGCCAGCGGCACAGGCTGTCGGACGGGTCGTCCAGGACGGCGACCGGGACGATCGGGTCCGGGCGGTTCAGCACGTCCGCCCAGACCTGCAGGAACGCGCGTCCGGACGGGTCGGCGAGCCGTGCCGTCAGCGGGCGGACGAGCGCGGCGGCGAGGGCCCGCACGGCCGCCTCCGGGTCGCCGCCGCCGTCCGCCTCGCAGGCGTCCAGCAGGGCGTGCCGGCGCGCCTCGACCTCGGGGGCGTGCCGCGCGAAAACGGCGCGGACCATCCCCGCGCGGTCGCCGAAGTGGTACTGGACGGCCGTCGCGTTGCGGACGCCCGCCGCCTGCACGATCTCGCGGAGGCTGACGGCGTCCACCCCGCGTTCGGCGTAGAGCCGCTCGGCGGCGTCCAGCAGCCGTTCCCGGGTGTCGTTCATCCCGCGCCGTCCCTCACTCGCCCGTCACTCGCCCGTCATTCCTCGCCGATCGCCAGCTCCAGGGCGTCGGCGAACCGCTCGCGCGCCGCCTCCCGCCGGGTCGGCAGGTGCTCGGACGGCCACAGGCCCTCGACCGGCTCGACGTCGCGGAGCAGCTGCCGGGCCAGGGTGATCTTGTGGACCTCGGTGGGCCCGTCCGCGATCGCCATGGCCTGCGCCCCCATCATCATGGACGCGAACGGCATCTCGTTCGACACGCCGAGGGCGCCGTGCAGGTGCATCGCCCGCTGCACGACGTCGTGGTACACCTTCGGCATCGCGGCCTTCACGGCGGCGATGTCCTTGCGGACCTTCTTGTAGTCGCGGTGCTTGTCGATGAGCCAGGCGGTGCGCAGCACGAGCAGCCGGAACTGCTCGATCTCGATCCAGCTGTCGGCGATCTTCTCCCGGGTCATCTGCATCTTGGCGAGCGGCCCGAAGCGGGTCTGCCGGGACACCGACCGCTCGAGCATCATGTCGAACGCCTTGCGGACCTGCGCGATCGTCCGCATGGCGTGGTGGATCCGGCCGCCGCCGAGCCGCGTCTGGGCGATGGCGAACGCGCCGCCCTCGTCCCCGAGGAGGTTCTCGGCCGGGACGCGGACGTCCTCGTAGCGCAGGTACCCGTGCGACCCCTCGCGCTCCCCGCCGACGCCCACGTTGCGGACGGTGACCAGGCCGGGCGCGTCGCCGGGGACGATGAACATCGACATGCCCTCGTACGCGCTGACGTCGGGGTTCGTGACCGCCATGACGATCAGGAACTCGGCGTGCCGGGCGTTGGAGGAGAACCACTTCTCGCCGTTGACGACCCAGCCGTCCCCGTCGCGGACGGCCCGCGTGGTGAACAGGGTGGGGTCGGCGCCGGCGTGCGGCTCGGTCATCGAGTACGACGAGGAGATCTCGCCGTCCAGCAGCGGCCGCAGGTAGCGCTCCTTCTGCGTCGGCGTGCCGAAGTGGGCGATGATCTCGGCGTTGCCGGAGTCGGGGGCCTGGCAGCCGAACACCGACGGCGCCCAGCGCGACCGGCCGAGGATCTCGTTGAGCAGCGCCAGCTTCACCTGGCCGTAGCCCTGGCCGCCGAGTTCGGGGCCGAGGTGGCACGCCCACAGCCCCTTCTCGCGCACCCGGTCCTGGAGGGGCCGCACCAGCGTCTTGTAGCGGGGGTCGGACTTGTCGTAGGGGCTGCCGAGGACGAGGTCGAGCGGTTCGACCTCGTCCCGCACGAAGGCGTCGGCCCAGTCGAGGAGTTCCTGGTAGGCGGGGTCGGTCTCGAAGTCCCATGCCATGGCGCGTCTCCTGCCGTCGGTGGCTGGCGTCCCGCCGATAATGCATGTGATTGAGCGAGTAATGCAAGTGCATGACTGTTACTCTCCGGTACTACGCCGTGTCGAAGGGACCCCGCCGTGCAGCAGCCTGAGCAGATCGATCGCGCGCTCGTGGACTTCCAGGTCCTCGCCGGGTGGATGGACGCCCGGGGCCTGCCCGAGGGGCCGTTCGAGGACGTCGCGCCGCTGACCGGCGGGACGCAGAACACGCTGGTCCGGTTCCGGCGCGGCGGCCGGGAGTACGTGCTGCGGCGCGGCCCCGCGCACCTGCGGGCCCGCACCAACGACGTCCTGCGCCGGGAGGCCCGCGTGCTGGGCGCGCTGGACGGCACGGACGTGCCCGCGCCGCGCCTGGTCGCCGCCTGCCCCGACGAGTCCGTGATGAACGGCGCCGTGTTCTACCTGATGACCCCGGTCGACGGGTTCAACGCCTCCGTGACCCTCCCGGACCCGCACGCGAAGGACGCGTCCGTCCGGCACGAGATGGGCCTGAACGCGGCGCGCGCGCTGGCGGCGCTGGGGGCGGTCGACCACGAGGCCGTCGGGCTCGCCGACTTCGGCAAGCCGGCCGGCTTCCTGGAGCGGCAGGTCGGCCGGTGGACCGCGGAGCTGGACTCCTACGGCGCCCTCGACGGCTACCCCGGCCCCGACATCCCCGGACTGGACGACGTCGCGCGCTGGCTCGGGGAGCGGCGCCCGGCGACGTGGCGGCCGGGGATCATGCACGGCGACTACCACCTGGCCAACCTGATGTACTCCCCCACCGGTCCGGAGATCGCCGCGATCGTCGACTGGGAGATGTGCACGATCGGCGACCCGCTGCTCGACCTCGGCTGGCTGCTGGCCACCTGGCCGGACCGCGACGACGAGAGCGCCGCGCTCGCCGGACCGCTCGGCGCCGCGGGCGGGCTGCCCGCCGCGGACGAGCTCGTCGACGCCTACGCGGGCCGCGCGGACGCCGTCGCGGGGCGCGACCTGGCGGCCATCCGGTGGTACGCGGTGCTGGCGTGCTTCAAGCTCGGCATCGTCCTGGAGGGCACGCACGCCCGCGCCTGCGCCGGGAAGGCGCCGCGCGAGACCGGCGACCTGCTCCACTCGATCACCCTCGGCCTCTTCCGCCGCGCGCAGACCTTCATCGCGTCCGCCTGACGCCGGGCGGCCGCCCCCGCCGTCCCGCCGTTCCGCCGTCCCGCCGTGCGATGATCACCGGCGGAGGTGGCACATGAGGATCCGCAGGGGCGGGCCGGAGAGCGCGCCCGCGATGCTGGCGATGCTGGACGGCGCGGTGGAATGGCTCGTCCGCGAGGGGCGGTCCGGGCAGTGGGGCACCGAGCCGTGGTCGCGGGACCCGCGCCGGGTGGAGCGGATCACCGGCATCGCGCGCGACAACGGCGTGTGGGAGGCCGAGATCGACGGCCGCCCCGCCGGGTTCATGGCGGCCGGACCGGAGCCGATGCCCTACGTGGAGCCCGCCGGCGAACCGGAGCTGTACATCTCGCTGCTGGTCACCGACCGCGCGTTCGCCGGGCACGGCGTCGGCGCGGCCCTCATCGCCGAGGCGAAGCGGGAGGCCGCGGCGCGCGGCGCGCGGCTGCTGCGGGTCGACTGCTACGGCGGCGGGGACGGGCGGCTCGTGGAGTACTACCGCCGCAACGGCTTCGAGCCGGTGGCCGAGTTCACCGTCGGCGACTGGCCGGGGCGGCTGCTCGCCCAGCGCGTCGAACCGCACGGCGCCCGGTGACTTGCGGACGGGCCGTCCGCGACGCACGCTGGAACGGACCGGTGGGGCCGGGCAGTCGGTGACGCCCTTACGCCGCACGGACGGCGACCGAGCCGCTCGCCCGTCCCGCCGGTCTGCGCGTCCGCCGACCCCCGCACCGGTTCGCGAAGCCCACGTCGTTTTCCTGCCAGCGCCGCCGCCCGAACCGGCGCCATGCTCGGGGCCATGGACGAACAGGCACGCGCATTCCGCTTCGGGGTCGTCGGGGAGTCGATCCGGTCCGGCGCCGAGCTGGCCGCCACCGCCCGCCGCGCGGAGGAGCTGGGCTACGCGACGCTGACGCTGCGCGACCACTTCGTGACCGAGCCCTTCGGGGACCAGCTCGCGCCGATGGTCGCGCTCGCCTCGGCGGCGGCCGTCACGGGCACCCTGCGGCTGGGCACGATGGTCCTCGCCAACGACTACCGGCACCCGGTGCTGCTCGCGAAGGAGGCCGCGACGCTCGACCACCTGTCGGACGGGCGGTTCGAGCTGGGCATCGGCGCCGGATGGCTGCGGGCCGAGTACGCGGCGGCCGGGATCCCCTTCGACGCCGCCGGGACACGGGTCGGGCGGCTGGAGGAGTCGCTGCTGATCCTCCGCAGCCTCCTGGCCGGCGAGAAGACCGTGTTCGCCGGCGAGCACTACCGGATCGACGGGCTGACCGTCTTCCCGCGGCCCGCGCGGCGCCCGCCGCTGGTCATCGGCGCCGGAAGCCCCCGGATGCTCGGCATCGCCGGCCGGCACGCCGACACGGTGGGCATCCTGCCGCGGGCGCTGCCCGAGGGCGCCATCTCCGACGCGATCACCGAGCGGCTCCCGGACACGATCGCCCGCAAGGTCGACCGCGTCCGGGAGGCCGCCGGGGACCGGGACGTCGAGCTGAGCATGATGGTCACGCCGCGGTTCGGCGCCGACCCGCGCGCCGCCGCCGCCCGGGTGGCGGCGGCGCGCGGCTGGGGCGCCGACGCCGACCTCGTCCTGGGCATGCCGACCCAGTTCGTCGGGCCGCCCGAGCACATCGCCGCGCAGATGACCGAGCGCCGGGAGCGCTACGGGTTCACCTACTACCAGGTGCCCGACTCGGCGATGGAGGAGTTCGCGCCGGTCGTGGCGCTCCTGGCCGGTCGGCCGCGTCAGGCGTAGACGGCGTCGTGGAAGGCGATCTCCGCTCCCAGCATCCCGGCGAACCAGCGCGCGAGCCGGTCGTCCGGGACGTCCGCGGGGATCGCGTCCACCTCCCGCGCGAGCGCCTCGACGCCCCGCCGGAACGCGTCACCCGCGTGCAGTGCGACCCAGTCGGCGACCGGCCCCGCCGGGACGCGGCCCTCCCGGTGCGCCCGGCCGCACCAGGCGAGGTACAGGCTCTCGGCGGCGAACATCACCGTCACCACGGCCGGGTGCCCGCCCTCGCGGGCCGCCGCCAGCGCGAACTCCGACAGCACCGCGCCGCGCGCCGCCGCGCCCGGACGCGCCGGGACCGGCCAGGCCGCGCGGGCGGCGCGGAAGTAGTCGGCCTGCTCGGTGGTCAGCGCGTGGACGGCCGCCGCGTTCCGCTCGATCGCCGCGGCGTCCGGCGCGTCCCAGATCGCCAGCCCGTGCAGCCGCGCGGCGGTGGCGACGAACGACGCCTCGATCTCCAGGTAGTCGGCGAACTCCTGCACGCCGAGGGCACCCGTGCGGACGTCCTCGGCGAACCGCATGGCCGCGGCCCGCTCGAGCGGCTCGGCGCACGCGTCCAGCAGCGCCCGCGAACGCGTCACGCCGCGAGCCATTCGACCAGGCCGCCGAACACCTTCGCGTAGCCGTCCCAGTCCTCGCAGAACGGCCGCGGCGCCCAGTGCGGCGAGCAGTCGGAGGTGAACACCGCCGAGCGGCCGGCGCCGTACCCCGCGACGGCGACCAGCGGGTCGCCGTTCAGCGTGGCCAGGACCTCGGTGCCCTCCCGGGCCTTGACCCGGTTGTAGCCGAGCAGCACCGGCCAGTCCCCCGCGACGCCGCCGAGCGCCGGGTGGCCGGCGTCGGTGACGGCCGCACCGGCCCCGGCGGGCAGCTCCACCCGGTCGTCCTCGGGCAGCAGCTCGACCGGGAGCGCCTCGTGCAGGACCGTGTTGCGGAACGCGCCCTTGGCCTCGAACCCGGTGAACGACAGGTACCCGCCGACCATCAGCAGGCCGCCGCCGTCCCGCGTCCAGTCGCGCAGCGCCCCGAGCCGGTCCCGGCCCGGGACGGCCTGCTCGAACACCTCCGGCGCGAGCTGCAGGGAGTTCGCGCCGATGTCCGACAGGACGACGACGTCGTAGGCCGCCAGGGCGTCCGCGTCCCCGGGAAACTCGGCCGGCACCAGATGGGCGGGCATGTGCACCACCTCGTGGCCCCGGCCCTCCAGCGCGCGGCGCAGCGGCTCGACGCCGGTGACGTAGGAGGTGGTGGTGAACGAGTCCACCCCCTTGATGTGGGTGGACTGGGTGACCCAGCTCTCTCCTGCGATCAGGACGCGGCTCACTGTGGTTCCTCTCTTTCGGATGGGTCGGTCGTGGGTGCTCGGCCGCCGCGCGGGCGCCGGACGGTCGCGGGGACCGCGCCGGTCAGGCCGCGGCGGCCTCGAACAGCCGGGCGGGGTTGTCGCGCAGCAGGCCCTCCGCCACGCCGCGCGGGACGCCGAGCTCGGTCAGGCGCCGGACGAACAGGGTCGGCACGTACCGGAAGCCGTTGCCTCCGTAGGCGGTGAGCATGCTTTTGAGGAAGACGTCGTGGCTGAGCAGCAGCCGCCCGCCGTACCCGTGCACGACGAGCCACGTGACCGCGCGGGCGGTCTCGTGCGCGGCGGGCGACTGCCCTTCGCCCGGGTAGCGGAACGGCATGCCGATCATGTCGAACTCCAGCCAGACGCCCCGGTCCGCGACCGCGCGCTGGTAGCCCGGGTCGTCGTGGGACGGGTCCATGTGGCACAGGACCACCGCGCCGGGCGGCACGCCGTACTCGTCCAGGACGATGTCGAGGACCTCGTGCGCGCGCCGCTGCCAGCCGGGCAGGTGCACGTAGAGCGGGACGCCGGTCTCCCGCTGCGCGCGGGACGCGGCCCGCAGCGCGCGGTGCTCGGCGGGCGTGAAGTCCGGCGACACGCCGATCTCGCCGATCACGCCCGGACGGACGCCCGTGCCGGCGACGCCGTCCGTGAGCTCCGCGACCAGCTCGGCCGCGAGGCCGCGCTCGTCCGTCCCGGCCAGGTGCGGCGGGTGGTACGGCTCCAGGTACCAGCCGGAGCCCATGACGATCCGCAGGCCGCTGCGCTCGGCGAACGCCCGCAGGACGAGCGGGTCGCGGCCGAGGCCGCCCGGCGTGACGTCCACGACCGTCCCGCCGCCCGCGGCCGCGAAGGACCGCAGGTCGGCGAGCATCGCGGCGTCGTCGTCCAGCGTGCAGTGGTCCAGGCAGGCGTACGGCTCCTCGCGCAGCAGCCAGGCCAGCTCGGGGGTCGTGCGGGCGTCGCGCAGGTACGCCAGCGCGGGGTCCGCCGGCGCGCCGACCGCCTTCCGGACGTCGTTGCGCAGGTGCTCGTGGGTGAGGGTGAGGCCCAGGTCCGCGCTGGACGCCGGGCCGGTCACCGTGGCCACCTCGACCGCCGCGCCGCGGGCGGGCCGGTCCCCGGTCACGCGGGTTCCTTCGCGCGGTCCCGTCCGCGGCCGCGTCCCAGGAGGTGCGCGCCCAGCTCCGCGATGCCGTGGCCGCGCAGGTTGAGCCAGATCGCGGCGAGCAGCACCAGGCCGGTGACGATCGGCGTGAGGAACGGGCTCACCCCGAGCAGCGTCAGGCCGTTGGCGATCATCCCGGTGATCAGCGCGCCGATGACGGTGCCGGTCATCGTGCCGCGGCCGCCGAACAGGTCGGTGCCGCCGAGCACGACCGCCGCGATCACGGTCAGCTCGAACGCCTGCGCGGAGTTCGCCGAGCCGGAGCCGAGCCGGGCCGCGGTGAGCAGCCCGGCGACGCCCGCGGCGAGCCCGGTCAGCATCAGCGCGACCATCTTGATGCGGTTCGTGTTCACCCCGGCGCGGCGGACCGACTCCTCCTGCGAGCCGATCCCGTTGACGTAGTTGCCGAACCGGGTCTTGGCGAGCAGCACCGCGCCGATCACCACGGTGCCGAGCGCGATCCACGCCAGCGCGGAGAAGCCGAGGAACTCCGCGCGGCCGATCTTGGCGACGTACAGCCGGGCGTCGATGGGGACCGAGAAGCCCTCGGTCCACAGCTGCGCCAGCCCGCGGATCACCGACATCGTCGCGAGCGTGACGATGAACGGCGGGATCCGGTGGTAGGCCGACAGGTAGCCGTTCACCCCGCCCCAGAACAGCCCGGCCAGCAGGGCCGCGACGATCACGAGGGAGGAGTCCCAGCCCGCCTGGAGCATCTCGGCGGTCAGGACGGCGACGAACGCGACCGTCGACCCCACCGACAGGTCGATCTGCCCGGTGGTGATCACGAACGTCATCGCCACCGCGACGATCAGCGTGATCGCGACCTGGGTCGCCAGGTTCGACATGTTGTCGAAGGTCAGGAAGTTGTCGGAGGCGATCCCGAAGACCGCGAACAGCGCGACGGTCACGCCCGCCATCGCCAGGGTCGCCTTGTTGGCGCGTTCCCACAGGCCGGGCGTCTCGGCGCGGACGGTGGGCGCGGGCGGGGCCTGCACGGTCATGTCAGGCCACCTCCTCGGTGGACTCGGGCCCGGTGGCGGCGCCGGAGCGGGTGATCAGGGCGACGAGCCGCTCGATGTCGAGCGCGGACACCGGCTCGTCGTCCACGCTGCGGCCCTCGTACATGACGGTGATGCGGTCGCAGACCTCGAACAGGTCCTGCAGCCGGTGGGTGATGAGGATGACGCCGACGCCCTGCGCCGCGACGTCCTTGATCATCGCGAGGACCTGGCGGACCTCGGCGACCGCGAGGGCCGCCGTCGGCTCGTCCAGGATCAGCACGCGCGGCTTGAACGACACCGCGCGGGCGATCGCCACGGCCTGCCGCTGCCCGCCGGACAGGTGCCCGATCTCCTGGTACGTCGACTTGACGCGGACGTGCAGCTCCGACAGCGTCTCGGCGGCCCGGCGGTGCATGGTGCGGCGGTCGATGAACGGTCCCCTGCGGGGCTCGCGCCCGAGGAACAGGTTGCTCGCGACGTCGAGCGTGTCGCACAGCGCGAGGTCCTGGTAGACGATCCCGATCCGCTCGCGGCGCGCGTCGGCGGGGCTGCCGAACCGCACCTCGCGGCCGTCGATCTCGATCGTCCCGGTGTCGTGCTGCAGCGCGCCGGCCAGGACCTTCATCAGCGTGGACTTCCCGGCGCCGTTGTCGCCGACGAGGCCGAGGACCTCGCCCGGCGCCAGCGTGAGGTCGACGCCGCGCAGCGACTTCACCACACCGAACGACTTGGTGATGCCGCGCAGTGAGACCAGGGGTGGTTCGGTCATCACTTCTCCAGGTAGTACAGGTAGTCCGAGACGTTCGCGGGCGTGACGATCTGCGTCGGGACGGGCACGTCCGCCGGGGCGGACCGGCCGCAGGCGAGGTCGATCGCGGCGTTCATGGCGGCGTGGCCGAACGTGAAGGTGTTCTGCTGGACGACGCCGGCGATCCAGCCCTCCCGGAGCCCGTCCACGGCCTGCTGGGACAGGTCCCAGCCGACGACCTCAATGTCGTCGGTGCGCTCCTGGCTGCGGACGGCCGCCGCGAGGCCGATCAGCGCGGGCTCGCCCGTCGCGTACGCGTAGGGCAGGTCGGGGTTGCCGGTCAGCAGGTTCTCGGCGGCGGTCTGGGCCTGCTCCTGGACGTTGCGGCCGTCCACCACCGTCTCGATCTTCATGCCGCCCGCGGTGACCGCGTCGGTGAAGCCCTTCTGCCGCTCGTTCTGGACGGTGCTGTTCAGGGCGCCGACGACGCCGATCCCGCCCTTCCCGCCGGACATCTCCAGCAGCTCCGCGGCGATCTGCTCGCCGCCCTCGGCGTTGGCCGTGCCGACCTGGGTGGCGACGGCCGGGTCGTCGACGGTGGCGTCGACCGCGACGACCGGCACCCCGGCGGCCTTCGCGCGCCGGATCGCGGGCTTGATGCCCTCGGTGTCGACCGCGTCCACGATGATCGCGTCGTAGTCGCCCGCGACCAGGTTGTCGATCGCGTCGGCCTGCTTCGCCGAGTCGTCGTCCCCGTTGACGACCTGCATGTGCGCCCCAGCCGCGTCCGCGACCGTCTTCGCGCCCGTGTTGATCTGGTTGAAGAAGAGGGCCTGGAGGTTGATCGGGACGACGCCGATCCTGGGCGGCCGCCCGTCCACCTCGCAGGACTCCGCGATCCGCTCGGGCGGCGGCGGCCCCTTCTCGGTGGCCTTCTTCTCGGCCGCGATCTCACGCCTGGCCTGCACGTCGCACCCGACCGTCGCCGTCAGCAGCAGGCAGAGCGCGACCACGGCCCGCACCGCGTGTCGCATCATGTCTCCTCTCGATGGGGCCGGGCGGGCGCGGCGGGCGCGTCCGGGGCCGGTGTGCGGGAGTCGTTCGGGCGGGAGCCGTCCGTTCGGGGTTCGGTCGTTCGGAGGTCGGTCGTTCGGGGTTCGGTCGTTCGGAGGTCGGCGGGTCGGTCGTCCGGGCGGGGGGCGGTGGTTCGGGGGTCGTTCTCGGCGCGGATCCGGGACAGGACGGACGCGCGGTGCGGCAGGCCGTCGCGCGCCCCCGGCCGGGTGCACGACAGCCCGGCCGCGACGGCGGCCGTGCGGGCCGCGTCCGGCGGGGCGGTCCCCCGGTCGAGCTCCGCGCAGTAGACGCCGGCGAAGCAGTCCCCCGCCCCGGTGGCGTCCACGGCCGTCACGCGGATCGCCGCGCCGGCGTGCCGCGCGCCGTCCGGCGCGAACAGCGTCCAGCCGCGCGCACCGTCGGTGACCACCAGGTTTACCCGATGCGCGGCGGCCTCGGCGGCCAGCGCGGCGTCCGCCGCCGCGTGGCCGCCGGGGCCGGGGTCCGTGTCGGGGGCGAGGAACGCGGTCGCCTGCGCGCGGCCGACGAGCGCGTGGTCGGCCGCGGCGAGCGCGGCCCGCATCGCGTCGGGCCCGTCGCAGCCGTCGAGGTCGACGACCAGGCGCGGCCGCCCGGATCCGGCGAGCACGTCCGCGGCCGCCGGGAACCGGTAGCCGTCCAGGTAGAGCCAGGCGCCGGCCTGCCGGGCGGCCGCCGCCGCGGACGCCACCTGCTCGGCCGTCACCAGGTCGTCCTGGCTGATGATGGAACGTTCCCCGTCCGGGGTGAGCAGCACGACGGCCGTGGTGAGGACGCCCGACCGGGACGTCCAGCGGGTGTCGACGCCGTCTCCGGCGAGGGCGGCGAGGAACGCGGTGCTCTCCGGGTCGGGCCCGACGACCCCGGCGAACCGGGCGTCGGCCCCCATCCGGGCGGCGGCCACCGCCGCGTTCGCCGCCATCCCGCCCTCGCCGCGCCGGACGCGGGTGGCCTGCACGCGCGCCGCCGGGCCGGGCAGCACGGGGACCTCGACCGTCAGGTCGACGTTGGCGTACCCGCAGAAGACGATCACGGCAGTTCCGCTCCGGCCTTCGCCGCCGCGGCGGTCAGCTCGCGGACCTTCGCCGCGTCCGCGCGGCCCCACCAGCGGCCGTTGTCCTTGACCGACGACGCGACGATGACGCCGTCGCAGGCGGGCAGCAGCTCCCCGATGTTCGCGGCGGTGATGCCCGACCCGATCACGACCGGCAGGCTGGTGTGCGCGGCGATGCCCTCGACCTCGTCGAGGGCGGCGGCGTCGCCCGTCCGGGAGCCGGTGGCGATCAGCACGTCGGCGCCGAAGAACTCGGCGTCCTCGGTCTGCTCGGCGAGGGTGCGGTCCGCGACGATGGCGTGCGCGCCGTGCTTGACGTGCACGTCGGCGAAGACCTTCACCGGTCCGGCGCCGATCCGGCTGCGGTAGCGGGCGGCGTGCGCGGCCTGCCCCTCGATGATCCCCTCGTTGGCGACGTAGGCGTTGGCCCACTGGTTGACGCGGACGAACCCGGCGCCGCCCGACCACGCGGAGGCGATCGAGCACTCGGCCGCGTTCGACAGCACGCTCACGCCCGTCCGCCCGCCGGTGGCGTGCCGGACCCGGTCGGTCACGACGGCCATCGCCGCGGCCGTCTCGTAGCCGTGCTCGCCGGGCTTGAGGAACGGGATGTCCCAGTGGTTCTCGACGATGACGCCGTGGCAGCCGCCGTCGAGGTAGGCCCGCGCCTCCTCGATCGCGAACGCGCAGACGTCGTCCATCGGGACGCCCTCGTAGTGCGGGCTGCCCGGCAGCGGCGGCAGGTGCACGACGCCGATGACGACCTTGCGGGTCCCGAACAGCTCCTCGATCGCGTTCGGCCTGGGCGGGAAGACGCCCAGCGCCCGCTCGTCGTTCCCCGTCGCCGCCGTCATGCCGCCTCCTGTGTAATCGATTGCAGTGAAGTTTTGGAGAACCGTAGATTTCAGATCCCCAGGCCGTCAAGGGGGTATAGTCGGCACATCTCAACTTGATCTGGCAGGGTTCGGCGCCGGCGGCGGCTGGAGGAGTAATCGATTGCAGCGGGTGACGATCGCACAGGTCGCCGAGCGGGCGGGGGTCTCCACCGCGACGGTCTCGCGCGTCCTGTCGGGCCGCGGGCCGGTCTCCGCGGCGGTGCAGCGCAAGGTCAGGGCGGCCGCCGACGAGCTCGGCTACCAGGTCAACTCGATCGCGCGGGCCCTGCGCAACAGCCGCACCGACACCGTCGGCATGGTCGTGCCGAGCATCTCCAACCCGTTCTTCACCTCGCTGGTGGAAAGCGTCGAGCACGCCCTCGGCCGCGAGGGCAAGGAGCTGCTGCTGTGCGACGCCCGCTCCGACCCCGAGGTCGAGGCGCGGCGGCTCGCGACGCTCGTCGCCCGCAACGTCGACGGCATCATCGTCAGCCCGAGCCACGGCACGCTGAGCGGCGCCGCCGTGCAGGAGACGGCCGACCGGCTGCCGCTCGTCCAGCTCGACCGGTTCGTCGGCGGCACCAGCACCGACTGGGTCGGCGTGGACGACGTCGCCGCGATGCGCCAGGTCATGGACCATCTGCACGCGGGCGGGGCGCGCTCGGCCGCGTTCGTCGGCTCGCTGCTGACCAACTCCTCGACCGAGCAGCGCTTCGCCGGGTTCCGCCGCCGCGCCGACGACCTCGGCATCGCGGTGGCGCCCGAGCAGGTCCTCCTCGGCGACTACAGCGTGGAGTGGGGCGAGACGGCCGCCGCGCGGCTGATCGCCGAGGGCGGCCCGCCGGACGCGATCGTGTGCGCCGACGACCTGATCGCCCTCGGCGTCACCCGCGCCTGCCGCGCGCACGGCGTGGACGTCCCGGGACGCGTGCAGGTGACCGGCTACGACAACATCGAGTTCGCGCGGCTGAGCGAGCCGGCGCTGACGACCGTGGACCAGCCCCGCGAGCGGATCGCGGCCGAGGCCGTCCGGCTGCTGGCCGCGGCCGCCGGGGCCGCGCGGGAGGAGCGCGGGCCGTCCGCGCACATCTCGCTGGTGCCGAGCCTGGTCGTGCGCGACAGCACCCGCGCGGACGCCTGAGCTGCAGGGGGACGGAATGGACACGGCTGGCCCGACGATCGACGCGCTGGACCTGGCGCGGCGGCTGGTGCGGACCGACACCCGGGCCGGCGGGGAGCGCGCCGCCGCCGACCTGGTCGCCGGAGTGCTCGACGGCGCGGGCTTCGACGTCCGCGTGGACGAGCCGGAGGCGGGGCGCGCGAACGTCGTCGCCCGCCGCGGACCGGCCGCGCCCCGCGTGCCGGTCACCCTCACCGGGCACCTGGACACCGTGCCCGCCGACCCGTCCGGCTGGTCGTTCGACCCGCTCTGCGGCGAGGTGCGGGACGGGCGGCTGCTCGGGCGCGGCAGCAGCGACATGAAGGCGGGCGTCGCGTGCCAGATCGCCGCGGCGGCGGACGCCGGGCGCGACCGTCCGCTGCAGCTGGTGTTCACGTTCGGTGAGGAGACCGGATGCGACGGCGCCGCGCGGCTCGACCCGGCGTCGCTCGTCCCGACGGACCTGCTGGTGGTGGCCGAGCCGACCGCGAACCGGACGGTGCTGGGCCACAAGGGCACGCTGTGGCTGCGGGCGACCGCGCACGGGGTGTCGGCGCACGGCTCGCGTCCCGAGCTGGGCCGCAACGCCCTCGCCGCGCTGGCCGCCGCCGCGACGCGGGTCCACGGGCACCGGGGATGGCCGGTGAGCCCGACGCACGGGCCGGTGACGGTGAACGTCGGCACCTTCCACGCGGGCGTGCAGCCGAACCTGGTGCCCGACCGCGCCGAGATGCGGCTGGACGTCCGCACCGTCCCGGGCTTCGGGTCGGACGCGGCCGTCGCGGCGATCGCGGAGCTGTGCGGGCCGGAGGTCGGGCTCGAGCGGCTCGTCGACCTGCCCGGCGTCGCCACGGACCCCGCTTCCCCGGACGTCGCGCGCGTGCTGGAGCTGCTCGCGCCCGGCGCGTCCGCGCGCGAGCCCGAGTACGCGACGTACTTCACGGACGCCTCGGTGCTGACGGGCATGCTCGGCGGACCGGACGTCGTGGTCTACGGCCCCGGCGATCCCGAGCAGGCGCACGTCACGGACGAGTCGTGCTCGGTGCACCGGATCGGCGAGGCCGCCGCGGCGTTCCGGCGGCTGCTCGACGCTTCCCCGCCGGTGACGGCGTAACGCGTTCCGCGTCCCCTCCTTGAACGGGCGACGCCCCGGCGATCCGAAGATCGCCGGGGCATCGCCCGTCCGCGCGGAGGCCGGGGGTCAGGACCCGAAGGGCTGGGGCTCGCCGCGCTCGCCGGCGCCGTCGCCCCACTCCAGGACCTCCCACTTGAGGCCCTCGATGTGGCCCTGGCCGGTGCCCGCGTCGTAGTTGCTCTCGGGCTCCCCGCCGTCCAGCAGGTACCGGAAGGTGTGGGTGTCGAGGTCGAGCATGATGCCGCGGTGCGAGGGCTCGCCCGGGCCGCGGTCGCCGACGAAGCCGGTGACGGTGCGCCCGTCGTAGCTGACCCGGACCTTCGTCATCATCGGCCAGCTCGGGCTGGCGAACATGCCCTTCTGCATGGGCTCCCCGCTCGCGGGGGCGCCGGTGTCGCCGCGGATGCCGGAGCCGTCGTCCCAGAAGTAGGACGCCTTCGTGGTGCCGCTGAGCAGCACGTCCTCGTCCTTCTTGTCCTTGGCGGCGTCGGGCTTCGCGGGCTGCTTCGCCTCGGCGCCGCCGGCCTTCCCCGGCTCGGGCTTCGCGGGCTCGGGCCGGGCCTTCCCCTCGCCCGGCAGGGAGGGGCTGTGCTCCTGCGCGGTGATCTTCTCGGACAGGAGCCGCTGCTGGTCGGGAGCGCCGTCGTCGCTGGCGGCCGCCACACCGGCCACGAGCATGCCGGCAAGTGCGGTGCCGGTGATACTGGTCAGGACGACGTTGATCGCTCGCTTCTGCATGTGATTCCTTCGTTCGGTCAACAGGACCGCCGTTCCGCGCCGGAGCACAGGGGTCGTCCGGGCAGGAGGGAACGGCTTTCGAGACTCGGGACTCGAGATGCACCGCCGCTGAGCGGACCCGCATGCCGCACCCCGCGGGCATGGCGGGGCCGCGCCCGCGCCGTTCGCCGGACGCCCGTGCTCGGGCGCGCGTCGACGCGGGTGGAATGAAGCGGGAGAATTGCCGACCGGGGGCGCTCAGGCCCGCCCGGCCGCGGCCGGCTGCATGGATGCGGCCGCGATTCGGCAGAGTGGTCCCCGCCTGGCGGGCGGGAGCGACGGCTCTGTGACGGCCCAGGTCAAGGGTTCTTTGACCGGGACCTGACGACGAGCATATACGCCATTACCTGCATTTCGCCAAATCCAGGGATATTTTACCTTTGAGAAGGTAGATCGTTTTATCGAGAACTGCGCCGGATCGCCTTTCTCATCGGCGTTTCCGGCCGGTCGCCCCGTCCCCGCAACGATCTTCGGCGGACGGTGCCCGAGCTGGGCCTGGGACGATATCGATCTACCTTCACGGCGTACGGGCGGGTCACCGCCCCACTCGTCGTGTCCGGGGAGTAACGCCGCACGGGCGGCCCGCATTCCACGCACCTCCGTGAGGCGGCGGTCACACGGGAAACGAGTCGGCCCCGGCCGCCCAAGGGCGGCCGGGGCCGATCAGTGAAAGCGTGGACGCCGTCCGAGGGAGCTCGGACGGGCGCGCGAGCCGGCGCTCGGCGGGACTCCCTACGCCCGGGAACGCACGGGCCGGGGGTCAGTGCGTCGGGTAGGCCGACGGCACGAGCGGCGTCGGGCCGGTCCCGCCGACAGCCATGTGCCCGCCCGTGTCCTGCCCCGCCATGGGGGCCTGCGCGTAGGGGGCCTGCGCGTAAGGAGCCTCGGCGTAGGGGGCCTCACCGTAAGGGGCTTCGCCGTACGGAGCCTCCCCGTACGGCGCCTGCGCGTAGGGCGCCTCGGCGAACGCGGGCTGCCCGTAGGGCGCGGCGCTCATCCCGAAGGCCGGGTCGCCGAACGGCACGCCGGCGGCGGCCGCGGGCGCCTGCGCGGGGGCCGCGGGCTGCGCGCTCTGCGGGGGCACGGGCGGCGGCACGTGCGAGCCGTCGGCCCGGCGCGGTTCCGCCGGCTGCTCCCCCGCGGGCGCCGCACGGCGCTCGGCCAGCACGGCCATCAGCGCGCGCGCCGTGTCCGCGTCCATCCGCAGGAGGACGCTGGGCGTCCCGCCCGGGTCGACGAAGGGGGAAACCGACGGGTCGGCCGGCAGCTGCGGGAGCGCGGCCCGCATCTCCTCGCGGAGATCCTGGGCCAGCCGCAGCGCCTGTCGGTCACTGTCGCTCAAGTGTGCGGTCATCGCGATCTCCGGCGAGTTCACGTGCGGGGGGTCCGGGGCAATCCTGCTAGTAATGGCGTGCATGTGCAAGAGCCGATGCACGTGCATTTTACGGTATATCAGCCCGTAACCTTCCCGCCCACCGCTCGTTCCCGATCACCCGACCTCCCGTTTCCCGACCTCCCGCAACGCCCTGACCAGCACCGATGCGGAGGACGCCGCCCGGTCCGAGACCGAACCGGCCCGGACACGACCAGACGGCCCGCCCCCGGCGACGCACCGCCTGACGTTGCACTTCCCTGCCCAACCGGGCCGCCGGACCCACCACGCGCTGCCGCCGCCGAGCACCCTGAGACTTATCTCACTCGTGTCTCACCCGCCCCGAACGCCCTCCGCACCCCCTCGACGGCCCCAGGCCCGGGCCGTCTTGCGGCCGCGAGGACCGCGAAAACGCCCACCACGATGGCGACGACCCCGATACCCGGCGGAGACCCCGTCCGTGAACGCCTCGATCTCCCCCGCGTGCACCGCCGCGTCGACCGCGCTCAACGCCCCGCCCCGAACCGCAGCAGACCGTCCACACACCAGCCGGTCAGGACGGTGCCAGCGCGGCACCGTTCACTCCAGACCCCAGACCGGCGCGGGCGGGCAGCAGCGACCGAAATCGACACCGACGCGAGCTTGGGGCCCGCCGCGAGAGGCCGGGGGCCTCGACCTGAACAACCCGCAGGCGATCTGCCGCGGCAACTCCTTCAACTGCAGCCTGGCGCTGCGCGAGGCGGCCCACCAGCGTCGAGGGGTTCGAGTCGGCCCTGGAGGTGTCCGACGACGAGGGGCGGCAGGACTCGCGGCGTTCGCCGGGACGGTCGCCGCCAGCGCTGGAGAACCGGTCACATCGGTCGTTCGGCCGGGCCGCCCACGTTGTCCATACACGGCGCGGACGGCTGACCGGCCCCTGAACGAGCGCCTCTCGGGCGTCGGAATCAAGGCGGGCCGCAGCGACCGTCCCGACGATCGCCGCGGCGCTGCTCGTCCGTCCGGGAGAGCAACCTCGTGGGCTTCGCCAGCGAACGGCCGCACCGGCTCTTTACGGCGGGCCTCGGGCTCGCGTGGGTGCCGAGCCCGCTGGAACTGCCGCCGCTCGTCCTGCCCCTCGCGCGGCACGCCCGCTGCGATGCCGGGCCCGTTCACGCGTCATTGCGGGAGCACGCCCAGACGGCGCTGCGCGGTCGCCTCCAGGCCCGGAAGCGGCCGAGAGTAGGCTCGGCGCGGTGACGGAAACACTCGGCATCCGCGACCTCAACCGGGCGACCCTGGCCCGGCAGATGCTCCTGGCGCGCGAACGGACGACCGTCGCCGAGGCCGTCGGCAGGCTGCTCGGCATGCAGGCGCAGGAGCCCAAACCGCCCTACTTCGGCCTCTGGTCACGCCTCGACGGCTTTGAGGCGTCCGAACTCCACGCGGCCCTGCACGACCGCTCGGTCGTCCGGGCGACCGCGATGCGCGCGACGCTGCACCTGATGACGGGCCCGGACTACAGCGCCTTCCGCACAACGCTCCAGCCGATGCTGGACGGCGGCCTGCGCGTCCTCGGAAGCCGCGCCGAGGGCCTCGACGTCGCCGCGACGGCCGACGCCGCGCGCACGCTGCTCCGGGACCGGCCGAGGACGTTCAACGAGATCCGCGCGCTGCTGCAGGACGAGTTCCCGGACGTCAACGAACGGGCGCTCGGCTACGCCGTCCGGATGTGCGTCCCGCTGGTCATGGTGCCGACGGACGACCGGTGGGGCTTCCCGCGCGCGTCCGAGTTCGCGCTCGCCGACTCCTGGCTCGGCTCGCCGCTCGCCGCCCAACCGGCGGTGGACGCGCTGATGCTGCGCTACCTGGCGGCCTTCGGTCCCGCCTCGGCCGCCGACGCGCAGACCTGGTCGGGGTTGGCCGGGCTCGGGGAGGTGTTCGACCGGCGGCGGCCGCGGCTGCGCGTCTTCACCGACGACACGGGCCGCGAACTGTTCGACCTTCCCGACGCCCCGCGGCCGGACCCGGACGTCCCGGCGCCCGCGCGTTTCCTGCCCGAGTTCGACTCGCTCGTCCTGGCGCACGCGGACCGCCGAAGGGTCATCGCCGACGCGCACCGCCCGAACCTCACCACCAAGAACCTCCGCGTGCGGGCCGTGTTCCTGTGGGACGGGTTCGCGCGCGGCGTCTGGGAGACCGAGTACAAGCGCCGGGTCGCCACCCTGCGGCTCCGCCCGTTCGAGCCGCTGCCGCCGGAGGCCGTCGACGCGCTGACGGCGGAGGGCGAGGCGCTGCTGCGCTTCGTCGAACCGGCGGCGCGGGAGACCTCCGTCACCGTCGGCGCGCATGACGCTACGGGGGCGAACGACTCCGAATAGTGATCGATCTGAGATCTGTACTGATTGAAAGATCCACCATTTCAGCGCAAGCTGTCTCCCGACGTCTGGAATGTCCCGCCCGTTCCTTCCGACACACCGCCGACAGGACGCGACCATGTTCGAGATCTGGGAGACGAGCGAGCCGGCCCGGCTCATCAGCGACGCGGGGACCCTGGAGGTGGCGCTGGAGAAGGTCGACACCATGTGCCGGCTCCGGCATGACCAAGCCGTCGCGCACGTCGGCGACACCCCGGAGCACTACCACTTCGAGATCCGCGACGACGCGGGCCGGGCTCTCGCCCGCCTGAGCTACGTCCCCGACACCTCCCGCGCCTACCAGAGCGTCGTCGTCGACGAGATGCGAGACCCCCACCCCGCCGCCGACGGCGGCTGACATCCGCTACCGGCGGCCGCCCCGCGAACGACCGCCGAAGCACCTACGAGCGACCGACCGACGGCTGCCACTGACGGACGGCGGACGGCGCCCTTCGGGACGGGCACGGCAGAACGCCCGGACAACCCCGGGGGCAATCTCGGCGAACCCGCGCCCCGTTATCTAATCCGTCGGCGCCCCTTTCGTCCCCCGGCTCCCGGTTCCCGGCTCGGCAACGGCATTGGCGACGGCGAGCGGGCGTGCGAACAGCGGCGACGATCCGCGCGCACTCGGCGCGGCCCGCCGCGCTATCCCCCGAACGCATTCCCACTGGCGGCGCGCGACGAGCGGCTCGACCTCGGCGGCCGGGTCGCCGACGCGAGGGGACGCGACCATGTCCGCGAGGGCGTCGACGTGCTCGACGTACCGGCCCCAGGGGACGAGCTCGGGGGTCTGCGCATGACAGGCCGACGACAGCCGCTGACCGCCGCTGAAGGCTGCTGACGACGGCATGGGGCATTCACCTTGGATTGTCACCGACAGGCGAGGCGCGGACGGTACGGGTGTCGCCGCGATGCGGACGCCGCTTTTCCCGGCGTCGTCCAGCCCGTCCAGCAGCACCACGGTTCCGTCCAGCACCGCAGTCTCGTCCACCCCCAGCGGTCGCGCCCGGCCCCCGCAGTCGCGGCCCGGCCCGCCCGGCCAGGCCGCGGTGCGTACGGCGACGCGTCCGCGCACGGGTCGGTGCGGGGACGTGGCAGTATGCCTCCTGTCCTCGACGGAACGGCCTCACGAGACGGGAGCGGCAGGTGCGCGATACGTGGCGACCGCCACGGGAGGGCGACTCCGCGGAGCTGGTCGACGCCGCCCTGGCCGCACTGTCGCACGGCGACACGGGCGTGTTCCGGGAGCGGGCGTCCGCGCTCGCCGCGCACCCGGACGCCCGCGCCGCCGACCGCCGCCTCGCCGGACGGCTGCACCGGGCCGTCACCACCGCATGGGAACGCGGCTGGCAGCCCGCCGACGTCGTCCGCTACACGGCGCGCCGCCGCTCCGCCCGGCACGCGCGGCTGGCGACCGACGCGATCGCCGCCGAGATGCGCGCCTACTCCGCCGCGACCGTCGACGAGCGCTGGCGGCAGCAGCTCGCCGACCTCGACGCGCGGGTCTGGTGGGGCGACGACGCGGATCACCCGGGCGGCTGGTGCGCGCGTGAGGACGCCGACCGCGCGACCTTCGTGACCTGTGCCGCCGAGCTCATCCATCTCCTGGAGGGTCTGCCCCGGCTCGCGCGGATCGGGCCGCCGCCGGGGTCCGCGCCCAGGGACGTCCCCCGGCACCGTGCGAGCGACGTCGACCAGCGGATGCTCGGGCGCGTCCGGGCGCTGCTCGCGAAAGCCGAGTCGACGGAGTTCCCCGAAGAGGCCGAGGCGCTGAGCGCGCGCGCCCAGGAGCTCATCGCCCGGCACAGCATCGACCACGCGCTTCTGGACGCCGAGTCGGACGACGTGGCCGCGCCGGCCGGATGCCGTGTGCCCGTCGACAATCCGTACGACGCGCCCAAGGCCGTCTTGCTCACGGTGGTGGCGGACGCGAACCACTGCCGGGCCGTGTGGCACCGCGAACTGGGGTTCTCCACTGTGCTGGGCTATCCCGCCGACCTGGCGGCGGTGGAGATGCTGTTCACGTCCCTGCTCGTGCAGGCGACGTCGGCGATGGTCCAGGCGGGCCCGCGGCGGGACGCGCGAGGCCGTTCAAGGACGCGATCGTTCAGGCACGCGTTCCTCAACGCCTACGCGGCGCGGATCGGGGAACGGCTGCGGGGCGCGGCCGACGGCGCGGCGGAACGGGTCGCGGCCGAGCGGGTCGCCGGCGAACGGGATCCGCTTCCCGTGCTGGCGGCGCGCGGCGCGGCCGTCGACCGGGCGGTCGAGTCGCTGTTTCCGAACCTGGCCATGGGACGGGCGGGTTCGGTGTCCAACCTCGAGGGCTGGGCGGCCGGACGGGCGGCCGCGGACCTCGCGAGCCTCAACGGCCGCTCGGAGGTCACCGGGGCGCGTCGCCTCATGTAGGGCGCGGCCCCGCTGCGTACGGGGTCCCCCCGGGGGGCGAGGGGGACGTCCGTTCATTTGCTCGCCTCTGTGTGCGTCGGTTCGTGCTCGTCGGATTGGGTCACGGGCAGGGAGCGGTTCAGCCCTTCTTGCGCCGGGTGTTGCCGCCGCGGCCGCGCAGCGGGACCCCCGCCTCCTTCAGGACGTTGTAGATGAACCCGTACGACCGGCCCGTCTCGGCCGCCAGGTCCCGGATGCTCTCGCCGGCCGCGTACCGCGGAGCGAGCTCCTTGGCCAGCTGCGTGCGTTCGGCACCGGTGACTCGGGTGCCCCTCGACAGCGTTCGGGTCACGGGGACCTCCTGTTCGACGGCTGGGCGGCGGGTCCGTCCCCGCAGCTCACAGCAGTGTTGATCTACACAACGTACACATTCCCCCCAATTACGCCCGCGATGCCGCGCGAATCGCCGCGAATTCGGCCGAAGCTGGTCTTTTCCATGGTGAACGGCGTGTCGTGACCGGATCCCGACCCCCGGTTATCCACAGCCCGCGCTTCCGCCGCGCCGGACGGTCACGGCGGCCCATGCTGGCCCCGTCACCACGGAAGGAGACCCGCATGATCACGATCCAGGTACCCGCGACCACCGTGTCCCGGTTCGCCGTCGCCGCCGAGCACGTCCCGCACGACCTCGCGAACCTTCTGCTGCGCACGTCCGCCGGTCCCTACGACGCGCACATCGCCGGACGCGTCGGCTCCCCCTCCCTCGACCTCGCCCGCGACCACGTGACCGCCATGCGCTGGAACCCGCTGGGCGTCACGTCCGTCCGCCCGGAGGACCGGCGGGCCGCGTGGGCCTTCCACGACGCCGAGGAGTTCGTGCTCGTCACCGCCGCCGCGCCGATCACCGACCAGCCGCGCGCGTCCCAGGTCGCGCGGGCCGCCGCCCGCGCCCTCGCCGAGGCCGTCGGCGGAGTCGCGGCCGACCTGGTCACCGGCCACGTCCTCGCACCCGGCGCCGAACGGTCCCGCTTCGTCCTCGCCGACCAGTGGCTCGGCGACGTCCTGCCGCCGTTCCGGGCGAACGGCCGCTGCACCGCCCCCGAACCCGAGCGAGACCCCGAGGGCGTCAACGGCTGCTCGTGCGTCCGCCTCCGGACCCGCGGCCTCCGCCGGTTCGGGCTGCCCGAACTCCAGATCGCCGGCGTGGCCTGCCCGCACGACCTCGCGGCGCTGAACGTGCTGCGCTCCACGGCCCGCCGGCTCCTGACCGACCACTGGTCCTGGCTCGCCACCGGCCCGGCCCACCGCTCCCGCACGATCGACCGCGACGTCCACCTCACCGAAGCGGACTTCGGCGACTTCTGGGGCTCCAGCCGCCGGGTCCGCCTGACGTCCCCGACCCCGTTCCAGGTGGTCCTCACACCGCTCACCCCCCGTCTGCTGACCGTCGGCCCGCCCGAGGACCACGAGGGCACCGTCAACGACTGGCTCTGGGGCGACCAGATCCCGCTCGGCCTCTACGACGTGATCAGCTCGCCCGCCGACCCGTCGCTGCCCGCGGCCGCCTGACCCCACGGTTCGAGATGTGTGGCTCCCACTGCACCGTGGGAGCACCGCACGGTCACGTGTTCCGGGCCCGCATTTCACGCGAAATCACCAGGCAGCACACCGGGGCGCACAAAAAAAGATCTTCACCCCCACAGCCTCAATGTGACCAAAAGTCAACGCTCTGTAGTCACCCTGGCTACGATCGGGTCCCGACGACGACCAAGGCGATCCCCCGGGGCGAACATGAACCGTTTCGTGGCAGACCTCAGACTCGCCGCCGTGGTCGGCGGCCTCTGCCGCTCCGCATGCGGAGCGCTGGGCTGCACGGCGGCGGCCGGTGTCCTCTCCATCGGCGCCCCGGCGACCGCGGAGGCGACGTCCCCCGACATTCCACGCCCCCGCCGGCAGGTCCCCGCCGTCGACCGCGCAGCGTTCACCGCCGTCCACAGGGAAGACCGCCAAGGCGAACACCTCTTCCTGTTCTCCCAACTCCCCGCCAGGGCGAAGCACCCCAAGCGCAAGAGCCGGGAGCCCGACCGCTACTCCCCCACCCCGGCCCAAGCCAGAACCGAACGTCAAGACCAACTACATCCCCCAACCGACCACGCCAAGTCGCTAGGCACCCCCCAGATCAATCTCCCGCACCCACCACC
>NZ_QHJN01000048.1:0-49522 GCF_003947565.1 Actinomadura sp. WAC 06369
GGACGAGGGGCGCGGAGGAGGGGCGCTCAGAGCACCGCGGCGTCCTTGAGCGCGAGGATCGCCTCCCAGTCGTAGCCGAGTTCCAGAAGCACCTGCTCGGAGTGCTCGGCGTGCTCGGGGGCGCGGGTCAGGTCCGGGACGCGCTCGTCGAACTGCACGGGCGCGCTCATCAGCCGGACCTCGGTGCCGTCGTGGTCGACGGGGACGGCGTAGCCGTTCGCGGCCACCTGGGGGTCGTCGGCCGTCTCCCGCATCGTGCGCAGCACCTCCCACGGGGCCTCGAAGCCCGCGAACCGGCGCCGCCAGTCGGCGAGGCCGCGGGCGGCGAACACGGACTCGAGCTCCGCGACGCACGCGTCGTAGTTCGCGGTCCGGGCCTTCGCGTCGGCGAACCGCTCGTCGTCGACGAGGTCGGGGCGGTCGACATGCCGGCACAGGCCGGGCCACCAGCGGTCCGACTCGATCATCATCAGCGCGATCCAGCGGCCGTCGGACGTCCGGTACCCGCGGGCGATCGGGTTCGCCGACCGGCCCGACTGCACGGGGAACTCGCGTTCGAGGCCCCAGCTGTAGAGGATCGCGCTCGAGTGCTGCCACAGCGCGGTGCCGAGCAGGGAGACGTCCACGAGCGCCCCCTCGCCCGTCCGCTCCCGGCGGAACAGCGCGGCGGCGATCCCGAACGCGAGGTTCATCGCCCCGGCCTTGTCGCCGAACGCGGGCGGCTGCGGCAGCGGGCGGTCGGCGTCCGGCGCGGTCAGCGCGGACGCGATCCCGCCGCGCATCCAGTACGAGGTGAAGTCGTACCCGCCCCGGTCGGCGTCCTCGCCGCGCGGGCCCTGCCCGGTGGCGCGGGCGTACACGATGCGCGGGTTGCGGGCCCGGACCGCGTCCTCGTCGAAGCCGAGCCGCTTCCTCGCGGGGCCCCGGAAGTTCGTCACGAACACGTCCGCGCGGTCGACGAGCTCCATGAGCAGCCCCCGGCCGCGCGGGTCGCGCAGGTTCAGCCCGACGCTGCGCTTGCCCCGGTTGGTCTGCGCGGTGACGATGTTGACCCCGCCGAAGGACGGGACGACGCCGGACGACGCGAGCCCGCGCTGCGGGTCGCCGGCGACCGGGTCCTCGATCTTGATGACGGACGCGCCGAAGTCGGCGAGCACGGCGGCCGCCGCGGGCGCGAACGTCCACTGCGCGACCTCCAGCACCCGGACGCCGTCGAAGACCGGCGCCTGGGGGACCGGCGCCGGGGGGCCCGCCGCCCGCTCGGCCGGGCTCATGCCGGCCGCGCCGCGGCGCGGTGCGCGGGCCGCGCGACCGGGGTGGGCGGAATGGCGTGACCGAATGGCTCTGCCCGCATGGTGGTGTCTCCTCGAAGGGGGTGGCCGCAAGCGGCGCGAGCACGGCGCCGATCGCGGCTTCGTCGGGGCGAACGAAAGTCACCGTAACCAGTAGAAGTGCATATGTCCATAGGTAGAAGCCGCTTCTCCGATAGCAATCCGCCAAGGTGATCAAGCCGCTGGCGCCCGCCGGTGGGTGGTGTCCGGACTAGCGCGTTGACCTGCCCAGGATTATGGAGAAGCTCATTCTCTTGACGCGGTAGTCGCCGCCGCTTATGGTGAGCCCACCCGACCTATCGCCCGCCCGACGCGGCGCCGAGCGCTCGCGGGTGTCTTTTCCGGCCATTTCCCGCACATTCCTCTGCAACCCGAGAACCGCGCACGAGCACTCATACGGAGGCGCCGAATCATGGGCCAACTGGACGGCAAGGTCGCGTTCATCACCGGAGCCGGCCGCGGGCAGGGACGCTCGCACGCGGTGCTGCTCGCCGAGCACGGCGCGGACGTGATCGCCGTCGACATCGGCGCCGACATCCCGACCGTCCCCTACCCGATGGCGACCCCCGACGACCTCGCCGAGACCGCCCGGCTGGTCGAGGCGGCCGGGCGGCGCTGCGTGACCGGACTCGCCGACGTCCGCGACATCCGCGCCCTGGACAAGGCGCTCGAACACGGCATGGCCGAACTCGGCGGCGTCGACATCGTCCTCGCCAACGCGGGCGTCCTGCACAGCGACCGCACCGAGACCACCCTGGAGCAGGCCGCCGCGCGGTGGGACGACGCCGTGGGCGTGATGCTCACCGGCGTGTTCAACACGCTCAAGGTCGTCCAGCGGCCGCTCGTCGACCAGGGGCGGGGCGGCGCGATCGTGATCACCGGGTCGACGGCCGGCCTCAAGGGCATGACGGACGGCTCCGGCGGCATGTCCGGCTACAACGCGGCCAAGCACGGCGTCGTCGGCCTCGCGAAGGGGTTCGCGCGGCTGCTCGGCCCGCACAACGTGCGCGTCAACGTCGTCCACCCCACGGCCGTCGACACCTACATGATCAACAACCCGCACTCGCCGATGACCTCCGCGAGCGGCGCCGCCGCCCTCGCCCGGGTGCTGCCGGTCGACCGCCTCCAGCCGATCGACGTCAGCCGCGCGATCCTGTGGCTGGTGTCGGACGCCGCGTACGCCGTGACCGGCGCGGCGCTCCCCGTCGAAGCCGGCGTGAGCCTCTGATGACCCCCCGCTCCTACGTGGACGGCGCCCGCGCCGGCTCCGGGCCGCCGCTGCGGGTCGAGAACCCCGCCGACCTGTCCGCGGTCGCCGACGTCCCCGCGGCGGAGCCCGCCGACTTCGAACGGGCCGTGCACGCCGCCCGCCGCGCCTTCGACGGCGACTGGTCCCGGACGCCCGCGGCCGAGCGCGCCGCCCTCGTCCTGCGGTTCCTGGACGCCCTCGAAGCGCGCCGCGCGCCCCTCGAGGACACGATCGTCGCCGAGACCGGCGCGCTCGCCGCGTCCGTCCGCACCCTGCACGTGAGCGGCGCGATCGCGCAGGCCCGCGACGCCGTCCGGCTGCACGCGGCGCTGCCCGCCGAGGAGCACAACCCGGTCCCGCTGGACGCGCTCGTCACCGGCGGCCGCGTCGCCGCGAGCGTCCTGGCCTGGGAGCCGCTCGGCGTCGTCGCCGCGATCCCCGCCTACAACGTGCCGCTGTTCCTCGCCCTGTGGAAGACCGTCCCGGCGCTCCTCGCGGGCAACACCGTCGTGCTGCGGCCGAGCCCGCTCGCGCCCCTCGCCGTGCTCGCGGTCGGCGAGGCCGCCCACGAGGCCGGGTTCCCGCCCGGCACGGTGAACGTGCTGGCCGAGCCGGGCAGCGCGGGCGCCGAACTGCTCACGACGATGCCGCAGGTCGACGCCGTGTCGTTCACCGGCTCGGCCGCCGTCGGCGCGGCGATCGCCGCGCAGGCGGCGCCCACCCACAAGCGCGTCATGCTCGAACTCGGCGGCAAGTCCGCCGCGATCTACCTGCCGGACGCCGTCGACCGCGCCGCCGCCGGGATCACGACCGTCATGCGGGCGATGGCGGGCCAGGGCTGCGCCCTGCAGACCCGCGTGCTCGTCCCCGAACACCTGAAGAAGCGGGTCCTGGACGACGCCGCCGACGCCGTCGCCGCGCTCCGCCTCGGCGACCCCCGCGACCCGTCCACCGAGGTCGGCCCCCTCGTCAGCGCCGCGCAGACCGCCCGCTGCGCCGAGCACGTCGCGGCCGCGCGAGCACACGGCGGACGCGTCGTCGCGGGCGGCCGGGCCCGGCCCGACCTCGGCGGCCACTTCTTCGAGCCCACGGTCGTCGACCTCGCCGACACCGCCAACCCCCTCGCCCAGGAGGAGACGTTCGGCCCGGTCGTCTCCGTGCTCGGCTACCGCGACCCCGACCACGCCGTCGCCCTCGCCAACGACACCGTCTACGGGCTGTCCGGGGCGGTGTACGGGCCCGCGGACGAGGCGCTCGCCCTCGCCCGGCGGGTCCGCGCCGGGACCGTGTTCGTCAACGGCGGCTACATCGGCGCGTTCGCGTCCTCCGGCGGCCGCCGGCACAGCGGCGACTGGCGCGAGCGCGGCCGCGAGGGCATCCGGGCCTACCAGCAGGCCAAACACGTCACGGCCGTGAGCGCCTGACCCCCCCACGGGAGAAACCAGATGCTAGACGAGATCGCCCGGCTCGACCCGATCAAGATCCGCACCCTCTTCGACACCGGCGGCGAGTACCGGCGCTCCCGGTCCGGCGGCGACTTCGCCGTCGACTTCCACGCCGGGCTGCGCCGCGCCCGCGAGACCGGGCCCGTCCACGAGGGGACGGTCGAGCAGGTGCTCGGCCTGCCGCACCCGGCGCCCGTCGCCGGACGGGCGCGGCCCGCGGCGGTCTTCTCGGTGTTCGACTACGCCACCGCGAACGCCGTGTTCCGCGACCCCGACACGTTCGGCTCCGAGGCGATGCAGAGCACGTTCGACACGTTCGGGCGCAACATCCTCGGCATGGGCGGCGCCGAGCACGCCCGCCACCGCGCGGTCGTCCAGCCGTCCTTCAACCGCAACATGATGCGGTGGTGGGCCGACCGCTGGATCGACGGCATCACCCGCACCCTGCTCGACCGGATCGAGCCGCGCGGCTCCGCCGACCTCAACCTCGAGTTCTGCGCCCTGCTGCCGCTGCTGACCATCACCGGCAGCTTCGGCGTCGGCATGGACGACACGCTGCGGCTCCGCGAGCTGATCGAGCAGATGATCGGCGCCACCGTCGAGCGGGACGACCGGATCGCCGCCGCCGCCGAGGCGGGGGACATCCTCGGGCCGGTCATCGCCGACCGCCGCACCGCGCCCCGCGACGACCTCATCAGCAGGCTGCTCAACGAGACGATCCGCGACGAGGACGGCACCCGGCGCGGCCTCACCGACGCCGAGATCCTCGCGTTCGCCCGGCTGATCCTCACCGCCGGGTCCGGGACGACCTGGCGGCAGCTCGGCATCACGCTGTGGGCGCTGCTGAACGCCCCCGACCAGCTCGACGCCGTCCGCCGCGACCGCGCGCTCGTCCGCAACGCCATCGAGGAGTCGCTGCGCTGGGAGGTCACCGACCCGACCTTCTACCGCACCGCGACCCGCGACACCGAACTCGCCGGCGTCCCCGTACCCGCGGGGTCCCGCGTCGCGCTCTGCCTCACCGCCGCCAACCACGACCCGGACCGGTGGGACGACCCCGAGCGGTTCGACGTGCACCGCCCGCTCCGCCCCCACCTGTCGTTCGCCGGCGGACCCCACGTGTGCCTCGGCATGCACCTCGCCCGCGCCGAGATGGCCGTCGCGCTCAACGCGATCCTCGACCGCCTGCCGAACCTGCGCTGGGCCCCGGACGCCGCCCGTCCCGTCCTCATGGGCCTGCACTGGCGCGGCCCGAGCGACCTCCCGGTGGTGTTCGGATGACCGACCGCGCCGACACCGACCCCACCGACACCGACCGCACTGAAGCCGCCGCCATCTGGGTCACGCCGGAGACGTGCGCGGGCACCGGCATGTGCGGCTTCTACGCGCCGGACACCTTCGGGCTGGACGACGACGGCAGAGTGACGATCCTGGACGAACGGGGCGACCCGCCGGCCGACGTCCGCAACGCCGCCGAGGCGTGCCCCACCCGCTCGATCCGTCTCCGACCGTAGGAGCCGCCATGCGAACGATCCCCAGCGAACTCGCCGAACGGTACGAGGCGGAGGGATGGTGGACGCGCGACACGATCGGCGACCTCCTCCGGCGCGGCCTCGACGCCGCGCCGGACACGGTGTTCCGCGTGCACTCGTCCGTCCGGCCCTGGTCCGGGACCTTCGCCGACGTCGAGCACCTCGCCCGCCGCCTCGCCGGCGGCCTCCGCGACCGCGGCGTCGGCCCCGGCGACGCCGTCGCGTTCCAGCTCCCGAACTGGATGGAGGCCGCCGCGGCCTTCTGGGCGTCCTCCTTCCTCGGCGCCGTCGTCGTGCCGATCGTCCACATCTACGGCCCCAAGGAGGTCGGCTACATCCTGGACGCGGTGCGGCCGAAGGCGTTCGTCACCGCCGAGCGGTTCGGCCGGATGGAGTTCGACCCCGCCGTCAGCGCGTCCGTCCCGCACGTCGGCGTCGTCGGCCGCGACTTCGACGACCTGCTCGGCGACCCGTTCCCCGGCGTCGCCCCCGTCGACCCGGCGGGCCCCGCGCTGATCACGTTCACCTCCGGCACCACCCGCGACCCCAAGGGCGTCGTGCACAGCCACCAGACCCTCGGCTGCGAGGCCCGCCAGCTCTCCGACCGCTACCCGCCCGAGATGGCCCGGCAGCTCACCTCCGCCCCCGTCGGCCACTTCATCGGCATGGTGAACGCCTTCCTCGTCCCCGTGCTGGACGGCACCCCGATCCACCTCGCCGACGCCTGGGACGCCGGCCGCGTCCTCGCGCTCATGGACAGCGACGACCTCATCGTCGGCGGCGGCGTCCCGTACTACATCACGAGCCTGCTCGACCACCCCGACTTCGCCGACCGGCACCTCCGCCGCATGAAGTACGCGGGCCTCGGCGGCGCGCCCGTCGCCACCGCCGTCACGTCCCGCCTCACCGACCTCGGCATCACCGTCTACCGCTCGTACGGCAGCACCGAGCACCCCTCCATGACCGCGTCCCTGCACACCGCGCCCCGGGACAAGCGGCTGCACACCGACGGCAAGGCCCTGCCCGGCGTCGAGCTGCGCCTCTCCGACGACGGCGAGATCCTCAGCCGCGGCCCCGACCTGTGCCTCGGCTACACCGACGAAGCCCTCACCGAGCGGGCCTTCGACGCCGACGGCTGGTACCGCACGGGCGACATCGCGGTCATGGACGACGACGGCTACATCACCATCACCGACCGCAAGTCCGACATCATCATCCGCGGCGGCGAGAACATCAGCGCCCTCGAGGTCGAGGAGGCGCTGCTCGCGCTCCCGTCCGTCGCCGAGGCCGCCGTCGTCGCCGCGCCGGACGCGCGCCTCGGCGAGCACGCGGCCGCGTTCGTCCGGCTCAAGGACGGGCCCGCCCCCACCCTCGACGACGTGCGCGGCCACCTCCACCGGACGGGCCTCGCCCGGCAGAAGTGGCCCGAGGAACTGCACGTCGTCGACGACTTCCCCCGCACCGCCAGCGGCAAGGTGCAGAAGTACGTGCTGCGGAACGAGGTCAGGGCTCGATGAGGCCGACGCGGATGGCGTAGCGCAGCAGCTCCAGCCGGTCCTTCATGCCGAGCTTCGTCAGGATGTTGGCGCGGTGCCGCTCCACCGTCTTCACGCTGATCACCAGGATGCCCGCGATCTCCTTCGAGGAGTGCCCCTCGGCGACGAGCTTCAGCACCTCCTCCTCCCGCGGCGTCAGCACGTCGTCGGACCGTCCCGTCCGGGCCCGGTCGAGGTACGTGCGGATCAGCGTGCCGACCGCGCCCGCGTACAGGAACGGCTCGCCGCGCATCGCCGCCCGGCACGCCGCGATCAGGTCCCGGTCCGCGAGCGTCTTCAGCACGTACCCGGCCGCGCCCGCCTTCAGCGCCTCGAACAGGTACTGCTCGTTGTCGTGCATGGTCAGGATGAGCACCCGCAGCCCGGGGAACGCGCGGGTCAGCTCGCGGGTCGCCTGCAGCCCCGTCATCCGCGGCATCGCCACGTCCAGGACGGCCAGGTCGGCCTCGACCCCGCCGCGCAGCAGGGCGATCGCCTCCGCGCCGTCCCCGGCCTCGGCGACGACCCGCAGGTCCGGCTCGCCGTCCAGGATCAGCCGCACCCCGCGGCGCACCAGCGCGTGGTCGTCGGCCAGCAGGATGCGGATCACGGCAGCCCCTCCGGAACGTGCCGGCGCGCCGGCACGAACAGCGTCACCCGGGTGCCGCCGCCCGGCGCCGCGTCCAGCGTCAGGGTGCCGCCGACCAGCAGCGCGCGCTCCCGCATCCCGCGGATGCCCGCGCCCTCCCGGGCGTGGCCGAGCCCCTTGCCGTCGTCCTCCACCCGCAGCAGCACCCCGCCCGGCTCGCCCGCCGGGGCCAGGCTCAGCTCGACCGCCGACGCGTCCGAGTGCCGCGCGGCGTTCGTCAGCGACTCCTGCGCGATCCGGTACAGCACCAGCTCCACGTCCGGGGCCAGCGCGGGCAGGTCCGGGTGGAGGTTCCGCTCCACGCGCAGGACGGTGTGGGCGTCGAACTGCGACACCAGCGCGGCGAGCGCGCTCGCCAGCCCCAGATCCTCCAGCACGTCCGGACGCAGCCGGCGGGCGATCCGCCGCACCTCCTCCAGGCTGTCCCGCATCGTCTCCTGCGCCACCCGCATCTCCTCCCGCAACTCCGCCGGCGCCTGACCCGTCAGCCGCTTCAGGTCCAGCAGCAGCGCCGTCAGGCTCTGACCGATCTCGTCGTGCAACTCCCGCGCGATGCGGCGCCGCTCGTCCTCCTGCGCCAGCAGCACCCGCGCGGTGCTCGTGCCCCGCTCGTCCTCCAGCCGCTCCAGCATCCGGTTGAACGCGTCGATCAGCGTCGCCACCTCGCCGCTGCCGGTCACCGCCAGCCGCTGCCCCGGACGCAGCAGGTCCACGGTCTCCATCAGCCGGATCAGCTGCCCCAGCGGAGCGAGCCCCCAGCGCAGCAGCGCCGCGTTCGCGACCAGCATCGACGCCAGCCCCGCGGCGAGCACCAGCGCCTCCGTCAGCCGGATCGGCACCGACACCGTCCACGGACCGACCATCAGCAGGACCGTCGCCACCGTCCCCACCAGGGTGTTCAACCAGAAAACACGCCAGAACAGCCGCATCCGCACCCCCTCCGCTTCCCATTGTCGGCGCCCGCGGCCCCGCCCGTCCGCCTACACCCTCCGCCGTCCGTAAATGGGTGCCGCCCCCGATGGTGACACCCGCGACGGCCGCCCAAGGTGGAAGGGAGACGGCCATGAAAGACGGCAGTGAGGAGGACATTGATGCTGCTGGACAGGACGGACCTGCCCAGGACGGGCACCTCGTTCACGTTCACCACCTCCGCCGGGCAGCGCGCCGGCGTGGTCGCGCACCGCGACGGCCGCCGCGACCTCGTCCTGCACGGCCCCGACGGGGTGGAGCGGACGATCGCCCTCACCGACATCGAATCCCGGACCGTCGCCGAACTCCTCGGCGCCTCCGCCGTCGCCGACCGCGTCCCGCACCTCGAGCTCGCGCACCTGGAAGCCGTCCACATCCCCGTGCCCGCCTCGTCGCCCTACGGCGGCCGCCGCCTCGCGGACCTCCGCACCAAGGCCAGCGTCGTCGCGATCCTCCGCGACGGCCGCACGATCGACGCGCCGTCCGGCGACGTCCGGCTGCGCCACGGGGACGCCCTCGTCGCCGTCGGCGCCGAAGCCGCGATCCGCGAGCTGCGCAGATCGCTCGACCACTGAGGGGAGGAACCTTGGCCCGCGACAGCACCGTCCCGCAGGTGCACCTGCCGCTCACCGGCTGGACCGTCCGCCTGGACGACGCGCACCTCGTGGTGAACCCGGGGGGCTCTCCGCTCACCCACCACGTGCTCGCCCAGCCGATCCTCGGCGCGCACCGCGTCCGGCTGGCCCGCCCGTTCGGCCCGTCCGCCGTCGACACGGTCACCGTCGCCTACGGGACCGCGCCCGGCACCGTCGTCCTGGCCCGGCACCGCCCGTGGCGCCCCGCCCGCCTCCACGAGGTCCGGCCGGTGATGCTCGCCGACCGGGTCTGGGTGGTCGAGCAGCCGGGGCGCTACGACGAGGTCCGGGTGGGGGACGCCGTCCGGCTGCTGTGACTCAGCGGGTCGCCCGCCCCTGGCACCGCACGCAGTACCGCGCGTACGGCAGGATCTCCAGCCGTCCCGCGGGGATGTCCTGCGCGCATCCCTCGCACCTGCCGTACGCCCCCTCGTCGACACGGCGCAGCGCCCCGTCGATCTCCGCGAGGCTCTGCCGCAGGTTCTCCGCCCGCGAGTAGTCCGCCGCCTCGACCTCCTCGAGCGGCGTCCGGTCGATCTCCTCCTCCAACGCGACGAGCTGGGCCTCGCGCTTGCGCCGCTCCTCCTCCAGCCGCCGCCGCACCTCGCGCGTCGCCGAGCCGTCCGACACCTCGTTCGTCGTCATGTGCCATTCCTTCCGATGGTGAGCGGAGCACGTCCATTCACCATCGGCGATCGGAACCCCCGGCGACATCGGTGCTGACACCCATTTCCGGCGGGCGCCGGCCCCCGGACGTCCGGGCGGTGGCGGCGACCGCCACCCGGTCGCCGCCGCCCGCGTCGCGCAGCACGGCCCGCGCGAGACCGCGCCACAGGTCCGCGGTGGCGACGACGGGCCCGACGCGGGCCGCCGCCAGGTAGCGCAGCGCGAGCGACTCCACCGCGGCGCCGGGCGCCAGGGACAGCACGGCCTCCTCCGCGGCGAGGGCCAGCAGCCCGCCGTGGACGGTGTTCGAGGAGTTGAGGCCCTCCTCGGACCGGGGCAGGACCACCGTGCCCGGCTCCCGGCGCACGCATCCCGCCCGCTCGGCCAGCGGCGCCTCCAACCGTCCCGCCGGCGCCGGAGCGTCGACGCCCAGCCGCTCCGGCAGCCGGACCGCCGGATCGGGCGCGGCCATGAACGAGGCGGCGCCGAAGCCGAGCGGCGCGCCGCCGGCGGCGAACTCGGCCTCCGCGACGAACACCGACCGTCCGGCCTTCACGACCCGGGCGACGCCGCGCACCTCGCCCGCGGCGGGCGCCGGACCGTACAGGTGGACGTCGAGCTCGATGGTGACCGGGACGCGCGGGGCCATGGTGCGCGCGGCGAGCAGCCCGGTCAGGTGGTCCGTCCACGCCGCCAGGACGGACGTCCGCAGGCGCGCGGTCCCCGGCGCGTGCAGGTGCGGCGTGACCGCCCCGGTGCCGTGCAGTTCCCCGCCGTGCGACCGCACCGCGAGGCCGAACTCCGTCAGGATCCGGCTCCGGCCCTCCCAGGCCGCCTCCGCCCGTCCCATGCGCCCTCCATGACATCATGATTCCCCCACTGGAGAATCATGTTCTCACGTGGGCGTCGGACCCGCGCACCGGCTCGGCGGCCCAGCTGGCCAGCAGCCGCAGCCCCTCCTCGGACTCGCTGCCGGGCTCGCCGCCGTAGACGACGAGCGTCAGGTTGTCGGCGGGCAGGTCCAGCGACTCGTACGTGAGGTGCAGCTCCCCGACGACCGGATGGTGGAACGGCTTCGCGCCGATGTGGTGCTGCCGCACGTCGTGGCGGGCCCAGCGGGCCCGGAAGTCGTCGCTGCGCGTGGACAGCTCGCCCACCAGCTCCGTCAGCTCCCTGTCGAAGGGGTCCCGGCCGGCCTCCGCCTGCAGCAGCGCCACGGTGTCGTCCGCCGCGCGGTCCCAGTCGCCCCAGAAGTCGCGGGAACGTGCGTCGAGGAAGATGAACCGCGCATGGTTCGGGACGGCCCCCCGCGCGGCTTCGATCATGGGCGCGTAGAGCGCGCGCCCCAGCGCGTTCGCGGCGAGGATGTCGCCCCGGCCGTTCATGACGACGGCCGGGTCCGCCATGCCGTCCAGCATCCGCCGCACCGTCGGCCGGACCCGCTGCGGCGCCGACCGCCGCCGGCGGCGCGGCCCCGGACCGGCGGCCCGGGCCAGGTCGTCCAGATGCGTGCGCTCCTCGTCGTTGAGCCGCAGCGCCCGCGCCAGGGCGTCCAGCACATGGTCGGAGACCCCGGACAGGTCCCCGCGCTCCAGCCGGGAGTAGTACTCCACGCTCACCCCGGCCAGCTGCGCGACCTCCGCCCGCCGTAGACCCGGCACCCGGCGGGCGCCGTACGAGGGCAGCCCAGCCTCCTGCGGGGTGATCCGGCCCCGCCGGGAGGTCAGGAACTCACGGACTTGGCTGCGCTGGTCCACGCCCCCAGGCTAAGCGCCCGGTTTCGCCGCAGGGGTGCCCTGCCAGTACACCTGTCAGCAGTACCTTCCCCCAGTCCGCCCCAAAGCGTTCCATTGGGAGCGACCCCGAAAGAGACAGAAGGAGCTTCACCTTGCGCGTTCACGCCTATGCTGCACCGGCCGCCGGACGGCCGCTGGCCCCGACGACCATCGAGCGGCGTGACGTCGGCCCGAACGACGTGCTCATCAAGATCGAGTACGCAGGCATCTGCCACTCCGACATCCACACCGTCAACGGCGACTGGGGCGCCCAGCCGTTCCCCGTCGTCCCCGGCCACGAGATCGTCGGCACCGTCGCCGCGACCGGCGCCGACGTCACCCGGCACACGACCGGGGACCGCGCCGGCGTCGGCTGCATGGTCGGCTCCTGCGGCGAGTGCGCCAACTGCCGCAACGGCGACGAGCAGTACTGCGTCGAAGGCATGATCCCCACCTACGCGGGCACCGACCGGGACGGCACCACCACCCAGGGCGGCTACAGCACGCACGTCGTCGTCGACGCCGACTACGTCCTCGCGGTCCCCGACGGCCTCGACCCGGCCGCCGCGGCCCCCCTCCTGTGCGCCGGCATCACCACCTACTCGCCGCTGCGCCGCCGGGGAGCCGGCCCGGGCCGCCGCGTCGCCGTCGTCGGCCTCGGCGGCCTCGGCCACATGGCCGTCAAGCTCGCCCACGCGATGGGCGCCGAGGTCACCGTCCTCTCCCAGTCGCTGAAGAAGCGCGAGGACGGCCTCCGCCTGGGCGCCGACCACTACCACGCCACCGCCGACCCCGACACCTTCAAGCAGCTCCGGAACAGGTTCGACCTCATCATCAACACCGTCAGCGCCCCCATCGACGTCGACGCCCACCTCCGGCTCCTCGCCGTCGACGGCGCCCTCGTCAACGTCGGCGCCCCCGCGAAGCGGCTGGACCTCAACGTGTTCAGCCTCCTCAACGGCCGCCGCTCCTACGCCGGATCGATGATCGGCGGCATCGCCGAGACCCAGGAGATGCTCGACTTCTGCGCCGAACACAACATCGGCGCCGACATCGAACTCATCTCCGCGGACTACATCAACCAGGCGTACGAACGCGTCCTCGCCTCGGACGTCCGCTACCGCTTCGTCATCGACGTCGCCACCCTCGGCTGACCCGAAGGTCCGGTCCCCGCCCGGGGACCGGACCTCCCGGCAGCCGGGTGCGGCCTCCTGCCGCGTCACTCCGCCGTGGAGCCGCCGCCCGCCACGATGTCGTCGGAGAGCGGCAGCACCACGGCGGCGATCTCGGCGATCGTCCCCTCCGGCACGCCCGCCTCCGCCAGCGCGGCCACCAGATGCTCGGCGACCCGGTCGAAGTGCTCCCGCTCGATCCCGAGCCCGCGGTGGACGTCCTTCATCGTCCTGCCGCCGTACACCATCGGCCCGCCGAGCGCCTGCCCGAAGAACTCGACCTGGCGCCCCTTCACCTTGTTGAGGTTCGTCCCGACGAAGAACACCGCCAGCACGTCGTCGGCGAGGATCCGCTCGTACAGCGAGTCCACGACCGCCGTCAGCCCCTCCTCGCCGCCGATCGACTCATAGATGCCCATCCGCCCTCCCAGCGTCCAGACGTCCGCGCCCCACCGTTATTGGCACCTCGCCAATAGCGCCCACACTACGACGATCACCCCACCCCCGCCAGCCCGCATTCCTCCGACGTGCCACGATCGAGCAAAGCGAGGAGGGCGGCACGGTTTGGAAGTGTTCGCAGTGTGGGCGACCGTCGGGCTCTGTGCATGGGGCGTAGTCGCCGGCCACCTATGGCTCGCGCGCCGTCACTACCCATGGCTGGTGCGCACAGCAGGACCGGGCATCCCTCAAGCCGTCGTTGTCACGCTGGCGGTCCACACGACGGGCATGCTCCTCTTCGTGGCCGTCGCAACCTCGCTCCACCATCTGGACGCGCGGTCTGTACCGACCTGGCTCGCCGCCTGCCTGTTCGTGTTGGCCGGCATGGCTTACGCACCCCTGGCAGGACTGGCTTTCCCGAACCGCAACCCCCCGTACTACGAGCACATCCGACGGCCTCTGAAAGAAGCGGGTGCAACGCCCGGACAAGAGCGCGCGGTCACTTGGGTGAGCGCACCACTGGCACTGCTCGGCACCGGAGTCCTCATGACGAGCTCGGTAATCCTGCTCGCATCATGACGCCAGCCGGCAAACCACCGACCAAGCACGATGCAAAGGCATCAAGAAACTGAGCAACAGTCACGGTGGTGTCGACCATCCGGCGGATGCCGGAGAAGGCGGTACGCGACCAGGCATCCATCACCTGGTCGGCTGCGGCGGTGAGGAGGACTCGGCCCGCCGCAGCCGCGCCGAGTTCGCCCGCCACCCATGGCGGTGACCGTGATCGCGATGGTCGTCGGCGGCACCGACATGGCACGAATGGTGACGCCGCGGCTCAAGTCCATTGGTCCGGACGACGTCAGCCCCAGGACCGATGCCCTCGTGTTCCTGGAGGCGCCGGACGGTGCGACCGCCCACCGATCATCTGAACCAAGTGATCACAACCGCGCCCGCCGCCGACACGACGGCCGCTGTGAGAGCGGCATCCTGAGCCAGTCGAAACGTGACAAGCGAGTGGCAAACGATCCGTGGAAGGGGTGCCCAAGATCGTCCTGCAGGGCTTTGACCTGGGGAAAGATTGGAGCGGGCGACGGGAATCGAACCCGCGTAGCCAGTTTGGAAGCGGCACTTGAACACTTCCCAGAGATCACGCCTGACCCACTAAACTGCAGGTCAGAGGCTGTTTCGCATGCCATCATGTCCTCGCCGATGTCGCTCGGATTTCCATGATCCAGTGACAAATGAGTGACAGATGATCTTGCTCGGGGGGCTCATGGGTTTCACACACAAACGCAAGGGACCGAACGGCGCCCGGTACCAAGCGCTCTACGACGACGCCCGAGGCATCCGCCAGACGGCCGGCACCTTCGCCACCCGCAAGGAAGCCGACCGAGCCTGGCAACGAGCCGAGACACGCATCGCCGAAGGCAAAGCAGGCGACCCCCGCCGAGCCCGCCAAACCTTCCGCACCTACGTCGAAGAGCGCTGGTTCCCGAACCACCGCATCGAGGCATCAACCCATCAGGACTACGCCTACGCCCTCGCCGCCCACGTCATGCCGTACTTCGGCGACATGAAGCTGCGGGACATCACCTCAGAGACCGTCCGCGAGTGGATCACGCACCTCAAGAAGCGGGGCGCCTCGGCCTACAGCATCAAGTACTGCAAGACGGCGATCCTCAACGCCATCTTCACCACCGCTGTCAACGACGGCATCCTCGTCTACCACCCCAGCCGCGGCGTGAAGACCGACCCCATCCCCGAAAAGCCGCGTCAGATCATCACCGCCGAGCAGTTCGCCCGCATCTACGAGGCACTCCTAACCCCGGACGCCAAGCTCCTCGTCGAGACCGACATCGAAAGCGGCCTCCGCTGGGGCGAACTCACAGAACTACGCGTCAAGGACCTCGACTTCGCCACCGGCATCCTCACCGTCAGCCGCGCAGTCGTCCAACTCGTCCGCAAGCACCACCCCGAAGGCCGCCGATTCCTGGTCAACGACCACCCCAAGGGCAAGCGCTACCGCCGCCTCAAGCTAAGCCCCCAGATCGTCGCCAAGCTCAAGGCCCACGCGGAAGCGAACAAACCTGACCCCGGACGACCTCTTCTTCAGCCGCCGCCCCAAGCCGCCCAAGCTCGAACTCGTAGACCCCGAGTCCCTCACCTTCGAAGCCTTCAACGGCCGCACCTACACCCACGGCACGATCACGGCCTACAACCTTGGCAAGTGCAAGTGCGACCACTGCCGAGCCGCTACGCCGCATACCGCGCCAAGCGCCGCGCCCAGGGCAAGGACAACCCCCGCAACCCCCGCAACCCCCGCGTGGACGACGACGACCCGCACATCCCCGCCTCCTGGTTCCGCAACCACTGCTGGCACCCGGCCCGAGAGGCAGCCGACCTTGGATGGTCACCCCGCATCCACGACCTCCGCCACGCCCACGCGTCCTGGCTCCTCGCCGGAGGCGCAGACCTCCAGGTCGTCAAGGAGCGCCTCGGCCACCGCAAGATCTCCACAACCGAGCGCTACCTCCACACCCTCCCCACCGCCGACGAAACCGCCCTGGAAGCCCTAAACAAGATCCGAGCCCCTCAGAACTTTCCAGAAGCGGCCCCGGACCTCGAAGCCCAACTGGAGGAGGCCCAAGCCAAGATCGCCAAACTCCAGGCAGTCGTAGCCGATCAGCTGGTCGCCCGCCACACAGACGAAAGGCCGAACCTGCGCTCCGTGTAGCGCCGATCGGATCCCCGGTGGCCAAGGCTCGCGTCTATCTCATGGCGGACGACGACGACCGCGAACGCATCCGTGCCATTCAGGACGAGACGACCTCCAAGGTCAAGGTCCAGCGATGGTGCGGAGCCGCTTACAACCTCGGGGGAGGCGCACCGAAGGTACTCTGCCTACTAAGCACTCGTACGACCCGAGCGGAGGCACCAGGAGCCATGCCTGCGATGACTCTCCCATTGCCGTCCGGTGACACCTGGACTCGGGCGGACTACGAGGCGCTACCCGAAGACCTTCCAGTACGCGTGAGCCTCATCCACGGAGAACTCGTCGTGAGTCCACGGCCCCGCCCGATCCACCAGCGCATCGCGCGGCGTCTGGCGACCCAGATCGAAGACGCAGCCCCCGACGCCTGGCAGGTCGACACGGACGTGGACGTGCTGTTGGACGACGACGAGACGGAGCCAGTCGAGATCGCCCCCGACATCGTCGTGTACTCGGCCGAACACGACCCATACGAACGCCCCATCCACGCGGAGTCCGTCACCCTCGTCGCCGAGGTGGTGTCACCGTCGACCAAGCGCAAGGACCGCCGGATGCAGCCGGCCCTCTACGCAGGAGCCGGGATCCGGCACTACTGGCGAGTGGAAACCGACCAGACCGCCCCCGCGTTCGCGGTCTATACCTACGAGCTGGACGACGCGACCGGGGGATACGTAGCGACCGGCGTCCACCACGACCGCATCACCGCAACGCAGCCATTCGACCTGGACATCGACCTCAAAGCCGTCCACGGACGCTGACACCAACCGAACCGACACCCGACATACAAATGGTCTCCAGAGTGGCTCCGGGCAGGCCATGCCCAGCGACTGATGCGGACGCAGGATGTTGTATCCGACCACCCAGCCCGCCCCCGTCGTCGGGGCCGCGGACAGGTCGTCGAACGGCACCGCGTCATTGAGCAGCCCACGCTGCAACGTCCGGTGGAACCGCTCGACCTTCCCGGTCGTGGGCGGTGGGCGAGGCTGGCCGATCCCGCCGCGCCGAACCACTCGCCCGCCCAAGCGTTGAAACCTTGCCCAAAACACAGCACCTAAGCCCACGGACGCCCGAGAAGATCGCCTGTCTACTCGAATTAATAGTGATGTCGACCGTCTTCACGGAAGTGAATCTCATGCTATGGCGCCTGCTCATCACCAATCGTTCTAAATGATTCGAACATTGACCTGACTCGCTTAAGGGCCATCCCTAGGGCGAGTAGAATTTGCACTGCCAGGAAAACGATGATGCAGCTAAACCAAGTATTTATGGGTTTGCTTGTATCGGCAAACATGGCGATCCCGCCAAGAAGTGCACTCAGGCCCAGCCCCAACAGCACTGCATATGAGGCGTTGGCCCTAAGTTCATCAGCGACTTGGGCGACGCTGGGCCCGGTAAGTATATTCGCGCCCTTATCTATTGCGCGCATTGTTAGGTCGAACAGTAGGACAAATACATTGAAAGTGAGACCCGTGAGGATGGCGATCGCGCTGAGCACTTCGGGTACATGTTGAACGCCGCTGCCTGTTGCATAGACAATGATCGAACAAACTGCGGGTATGCCAAGAAATTGCAGAAGCCCCCAGAAGTCCATCTTTTGACTTCCTTGGGCATCATGCTTATATAGGGTTGCATAGTGGTCCAAAATGATCGCCACTACTGAAAACTTACTTCGCCTAGCTCGCCGGCGCAGGGTCATCGACCTCATCCCTCCAAGGAGCTGGCAGGATCGTGGATAGTGCATCTGGAGTCCACGTGCCAGCATCCCACGAGGCACCGACAGGAATGCCGAGCACTCGGGCGAGGGCGACCACGCTCTCCCTCACCTCTCGGTAGAAGGTCTCGTCATCGGGCCGTGCAACCCCAGGCAGGTCGTAGATAAAACTGGGAACCTTGTCTGAGGTGATAGTCAGAGTCGTCTGCCTGTGGCCGGAATCGAATCCGATACTAAGTTCACTGAAGTCATGCCCACCTATGGTGAGGAGTCGATTACGCGCTGCATCGTCGTCTTTAAATCTAGATACGAGGTTGGTTACTATGCCGCTGATCGACTTATCCGGCGTTATCTTCATCTCAAGTCGTCCTGCGCTTCGGGATGCATCGGGGAATGCAACTGCTTCCGCGATGTCGATCGGAAGGCCGCTGCGACGAAGTGTAATAGCCTTAACGGCAGCCTTCTCCAGGTATTCTTGAAGGGCGCGCTCGTCCACAACCGCATCAAAGTCCACTATGAGGCGAAGGTTTTCTTTGACGACTTGCTTTATGGCGGTCGTAAGTAGAGTTTTGGAGCTATGGTGTCCTTGGACTTCGACAACAAGAAGTCCTCTGTCTGAGTTCCTGGGGGCCACAATAAGCCCTCGAAACTCGTTGGACTCGATATGATCCGTCGTTCGAGTAAAGACGGGTTCCGTTGAACCGGCTTCGTAAATTTTGGAGTCAATGCCGCTGCGGCCCGGTTCCATGCGGAACTTTACGGTACGTCCGAGGCCCTCAATGGCCGAGATTCGGACATGCTTACGCTTCTCTGTGCGAGGGTGAGCCTCAATGCCTTTGAGTGCTCCGAAGAGGACTGCGACAGCATCACGTTGCTCGCCCAGGTTTCCCAGTTGCAAAAGCTCAGTCGGAGACCCGAACTTGTGGATCGCAAAGGTGTACACCATGTAGCCATACTTCATACGATCTTCACCTCCAGTCTCGGGGGTCTCAGTTGGCCGCCCCGAGGTGAATCGGACATGCAGTTATAGTTGAAAAGCGAACCCTCAGTGGGCTCGGCTAGGCGGCCGAGGATGTTTGCCGAAGGTTTTACAATTTACACCTGCAATTCGTCGAGTAATACTCCTTTGGCAGATTGTACTTGGACGTGTCTCGGCGCGGATTGTGCGAGCCATCATCAGGGGATTGGGCGTGCGCTTACCAGGGGCTGCGCGCCCCCATGGACCCCTGGTGGACCGAAGTGCTCGTTCGCACGTGGCCGCTCTTGTCGGGGTGAGATCGTTCGTGTGAATGAGTACTTCGGAACGTTTGAGGCTGGTTGATCAGTTTGGGTGGCCGTTAAAGCCAAAGAATGGAAAACGAGCTCGGCAAGGCACTGCTTGGTCAATGCCCCTACTGATCTCCACGCTTCGATTGATGGCGACGAAGATTACAGTCTGGACGATGTTTTGCACGAGCCTTTCGTGTGAGTCCGGTCCCTTCTATTCCCCCCGGCGTCACTGTTACCTCTACGGTACTTGGCCTGTGTACTCTGCGAGTCTGTCATGGTGGACGATCATGGCCTCATATGGCCATCTATAAGGTCGAAGGCGTACAACCCAGGCCAAGCCGGGACTTGCTTCGCTTCCCGCCGGGCGAATTGTCCGGATTGCCTGGTATGCGTCGCGAGAGTGGTAGCGAGCGAGATGCGCCTTGCTCGCGCAGGTCAGCGAGCTGCGGTCGTGCAACTCGCGTGCAATTAAGGAGGGTGATCAAGGGGCGTGAGCGGTCACTCACGGGCAGGCGAACGGGATAGGTCAGACCCAGTAGCAGGCGTGATCGGTCTGCTTCCCAAGCTGACAGCGCGGTATGGGGCCTTCTGATCGGACGGCAACCGTAGTTGGCTCGAGAACCAGGTTGGCCCGTGGGCATATAGTCAGTAGCCCGTCCGTTGGGCTATGGGGCAGGAAGCCGGTTCGATGCCGGCCGAGGCTGTCTCGCTCGGATCTCTGGCCTTGATCTCACTTGCAGTCCTCGGCAACTGGCTCATGGACAGGATCAAGAGCAGGCAGGGTGAAGAGGGAGGTACCGCGATGGAGGATCGTGCTGAACTTCTCCAGGTGGTCGTGAGCAATCTCGCGGAAAGGTTCCTCCTGCCCGTAGCCGAGTGGACGGGCGCATGATTTTGATGGCAACGATGGCCACCAACCATTATTACAGGCGTACGTCAGGCGCCGTCCGACCTTGGCAGACGTTGCGAATGCAGGGTAATCGCTACCTCTGAAAAGCGGAGGGTCGGGTGCTGGTGCATCTGGCCCTCACACCACGATGGGTGATCGAAAGGCTTATGAGTCCTGCGCTGTCATGCCGGGCGCGTCCCTCCGGTCATGGCGCATCGCTTACATCAACAGGAAGCAACCCCTGTGGTTTCGCACCAGACGACCTTGCCGCCGCTCTGGGGGAAGTAGTAGTTCCAGCGTTCGGCGAGGGTGCTGACCAGGAGGAGGCCTCGGCCGCCCTCCGCGTCTGGTCCTGCTTCCTTGGCGACGGGGGGACGCGGGTCGCCGTCCCACACCTCGATCAGTAGGCGGGTGAGGTCTGTGGCCAACCGCAGGTGGATGGGGGAGACGTCGACGATCGCCATGTAGCCATACACCTCGACGTCGACGCCGGCGGCCTTGTAGGCGTTGGTCGTGAGCTCGCTGACCAAGAGTTGAGCGGTATTCGCGAGGTGGTCGAGTGCCCAACCGGCAAGGAGCATGGCGGTGTCACGCCGGGCGAGCCGCGGGGCGCTCGGCAGGCAGACGAACTCCGTCTCGTCGCGCAGGGGCCAGCGTGATCCGAGGTCGCCGGACATGTTGTTGCCTCCGTCTTGCTCCGGCGGAGCACTGAGTGTGACAGGCTGCTGATCACTATCCGTGTCCGCGTGACTTGAAATTGGTGACCACCAAACCCTTGGGACTGGTCGGAGCCCAGAGCATGGACCCGGCATTGATGAGGCATGTTGGGGGCACCTCTTGGCTTGACCAGGCGATACGGCCTGACGAACCTTTCAATGGATGGTCAGTGAGGGGGTGGCTGATGGCGTTGAAGAGGCGGCGTCTCGCTGAGCGGCGTCGGGCGGTCGGGTACAGCCAGGAGCGGCTTGCTGACCGGCTGGGTGTAGAGCGTTCGACCGTTGGACGATGGGAGCGCGCCGAGACCGATCCGTTGCCGTACATCCGGCCCATGCTCGCTGCCGTGCTTGGTGTCTCTCTGCAGGAGTTGGACGGCCTGCTCGGTGGCGGAGACTCAGACCAGGTGGAGCGCCCGCAGCGTCTGGAACAGGCGTTTGGTGATCCGACCGGAGCTGATCTTGTTGATGTGGCGCACCTGCGAGAACGGATTCAGACGCTCGTTGCCGAATACGATCGGACGCCTTCGGTGCTCCTTCTGACGGCGGCTGGCCAGCGTCATGGCCAGGTCACCTATCTCCGGCGTAACGCTGCGGCGCGGTTGGTGCGGCACGAGTTGGCGGTGGTCGAAGCTGAGTCCGCGACTCTTATGGGGCAACTCGTTTGGGACGTGTCGCAGCGCCGTGACCACGTGACGGCATCGCGCTACTTCGATGACGCGATTGCTGCTGCACGTTACGTCCGGGACGGCTTCGGTGAGGCTCATGCACAGCTCCGCAAGAGTTACATCGCGCTCTACGGGACGCGGACACCGAGTAACGGACTCGCGTTGGCGAAGGCGGCGGCTCGTTCAGCCGCTCCGCATAGCCGGGCGCTGGCGGGGATCGCACTGATGCACGTCGGTGAGGCGCTCGCGATGCTCCAGGACGAACGTGGCTGCGATGAGTCCCTTGCTGTCGCTCGTGAGCACTTCGCCGACGTGGACGACGATGACCCGGCCGCCGAGTACTTCACGCCGGGAGACTTCGCTCGGATGACAGGCTCTTGCCATCTCTTTCTTGGGGGGATGCGCTGCGCGGTCGATGACCTGAGATCCGCTGCCGAGGGAGAGAAGAAGGCGGATGCCATCGTCCTCGGCAACCTCAGCCTTGCCTGCCTGCGCCTGCGTCGGCTGGAAGAGGCCATGGAAGCACTTCACCGCGCTATCGGCGTGGTGGAGGAGACGCGTGGCGGTGGCGGGTTGAATCTCGTGTTCGCCGTCGGTCGGGAACTACGGCCCTGGCGGCGGGAGCCGGTGGTCGAGGAGGCTGCCGATCGGCTGTTCGCCTTGATGTCGGTGGTGTAGAGGCGTACGACTTCGATCATGGGTCTCGATCAAGCCAAGCGGGAAGCTCGCGACTACGTCTGGGATCTCCTGGAACGAGAGGAGGCCGTCCGGCGGCGTGGCGTGCACGGCCACATCCCTGACTTCGTCGGGTCGGAAGCCGCAGCGGATCGGTTGGCCGAGCTGCCTGCATGGGCGGTGGCTGAGGTCCTGAAGTCCAACCCCGATCGAGCGCAGCTACCTGTCCGGACTCGCGCCCTGGAGGGGGTCAGGCTCGTCTACATGGCTGTGCCTCGGCTTGCAGAGGAGTTGCCCTTCTACGAGCTCGACCCCGCTGACTTGGCTGTCTCTGCGTCGAAGGCGGCCACTGGGACCGTCGCCAAAGACATCGCGCCGAGGGTTGGTCTGGAGCAGATGCGGCCGATCGACATGGTGCTGTGTGGGACTGTGGCCGTTGATCGGGAGGGGAGGCGCCTCGGCAAGGGGGCGGGCTACTCCGACATCGAGTTCGCTCTGGCCCAGGAGGCCGGGCTTATCAGCGCCGACACGGTCATCGTCACGACCGTCCATCAGCTTCAGGTTGTGGACGACGTGCTGCCCGAGGACGAACACGACTTCCGCGTGGACTACATCGTCACGCCTGAGGAGACCATCGCCTGTCCCGGAGGCCATCGCCCCGAGAGGCTGATCTGGAAGAGCCTCACATCAGCGAGGATCGCGGCGATTCCAGTGCTTTCTGCTCGTGCTGGAAAATAAGGGCGTGGCATGATGAGTGCACAGAGTGGCAGGCGCTGATAGTCGACGGCTTTCCTCGTTTTTCTGGGCGATGTAGGCCGCTGTGCTGGCGTCTTCGTTGAGGGAAAGACGGGCTGCAAGATAGCTGGTAGAGCGCTACCTATTGTGGATAACTTCCGCTGGCGGGACCACAATGTTCGGCGTGGACCGGGCGCGGTCCGGGTTGGCGAGGCTGGTGGAGGTGCGGTACGTCAGCGAGCGGGGGAACGGGCAGGTCGGAGCCGTTGCAGCGGCGTCCACGGCTTGATGGTGGGAAGCGTCGAGCCAAGGAACTGAGAATTCGTGTCAGTGACGAGAAGTATCAGGAAATTCGCGAAGCGGCCGCCGATGCTGGGATGGCATGCAGTGCTTTCGTGGTCAAGACTGTTCGGACGGCGATTCGGGAGAGACGTCCGCTTGATGGAGCGCTCGTTGCTCTCCACGGGGAGTTGAGGAACGCCAGCCGACAGGTGAACGCGGTCGGTGTCAATCTCAACCAGTTGGCGCGATACGCCAATGCGCGTGGGGACATCCCGAACTCGTTGCCTGTCCGCCGGGGAAACCGGTTTGGCAGTGCTCGCTGCGGACTGCCCCTGCTGACCGGGTGCTGTCGGACGACGAGTGGGCGGAAGCCGCTGAGGAACTGATGCATCAGACCGGGATCGCGCCACGGGATGACCCGGACGCGTGCAGGTGGATCGCCGTCCGGCACGCCGATGACCACGTCCATGTTGTTGCCATGCTCGCCCGTGAAGACGGTCGAAGGCCGGACGTCACGCGGGACTACCTCAAGGTTCGGAAGGCGTGTCGGGTGTTGGAGGAGCGTTGGGGACTCCACCGGACGGCGCCGGCGGATCGGACGGCGGCGCCGAGGCCGACGAGGCCGGAGATTGAGCGCGCACGGCGGGCCGGTGGGAGGGAGCCGACGCGTTGCGCGTTGCGGCGTCGGGTGGCGGCCGTTGCGGCTTCAGCGGGTGGCGAGGAGGCGTTCTTCGCCGGGCTGCGTGAGCGTGGACTTCTGGTGAGGTTGCGCTTCAGCGTCCGGACGCCGGGGAGATCACCGGGTTCGCCGTCGCGGATCCGAGCTACACGAATGCCGCTTCGGCTCCGATCTACTTCTCCGGGGGCAAGCTCGCTGCCGAGCTCACGTTGCCGAAGCTGCGGCATCGGTGGGGCGCCGCGAGCGTGGACGTGCCGTCTGCTCGCAGGGCGGCGCGGATGCGGCGGTCCGGCGTCGGTTTCGACGAACGGAACCAGGCTTACCGGGAGGCCGCCCGAGCGGCGGCAACGGCTGCCCGGCACATGCGCCAGACCAGTGACCCGCGCGTGCGTGCCGACATCGCTGCGGCGGCGTCCGACGTTCTGCACGTGGCGGCGGACATCACGGAGAACCGTGAGCTTGCCGAAATCGCGGACGTCTACGGGCGCGCGGCGCGAGAGCCGTTCGGGCGTCCGACGGTGGCCACCCGGCCCGGCAATGGTCTGAGGGTTGCTGCACGGCTCGTCGCCGCCGTCAACATCGGTACAGGAGATCAGCGCGACCGGCGGCGAGCCTCACGGTGGAGCTGTTGTTCCTGGTCGCCAATCTGCTGGACGTCGTGGACGAGCTTGCTGCTCACCGCGAAGCGCAGGGACGAACGGTCCAGGCCCAGGCGGCGAGAAGGGCGGGCGATCGGCTTCGCGTTGTGGGGCGGGGTGCCTCGGCGGCGCAGGTGCGTCCGACGCCGCCCAACGTCGCCGAGGTGCAGGCTGCCGGACGCCTTGCAGCCGAGTCCTTCCCGGTGCCGCTGGCTGACGGGCTGCGGCATATCGCGGCGAGGCCGTCGCGCCCCATCCCTCAGCAGTCCCAGACTCGCCGTGGTCCCAAGCTGTGACCAGGCGTGGGTAGACGCGCCGCTGTGTGCGGGGTGATGGGGTAAAGATCACTGTGCAGGCACAATGACAGAGCGTAAGTAAGGTCAAAGAGCGTCAAGCAACTGCGACTGGCGCTCCGGAAGAGAGGACGAGCGATGACTGCACCTGACCCTGCCCGAGATGCAGGAAGACGAAGCCGCAAGGAGCGTGCACATGACCCATGACGGCAACCGCCGGGAATCTCTCGTCCCGGACGACGCCGCGACCGAGCAGGCCGCCGACGACCTGTGCGAGGCCGCCAGGACCCTCAACCATGTCACCGCGGAGTCGGCGGGGCTGGCCGGGCCGGCGACCGTCTACGGGGTGATGGGGGCCATCGCCACTGTCGCCTCCAAATTCGACCAGACCCTTCAGCAGCTCGACCGGTTCCTCTCGTGCGAACATCGAGAGCACCGGCTCGCTCACGATCACGGCGCCTTGGGGGAGGTGATGGACGCCTACGGTCGTGCGACTCTTCACGCCCGTCATCTGACCTCGGGGCTCAGTGAAGCAGCCCGGTAAGCCCAGGAAGCGATCAACTACATGCACGGGATCACGCCGTCGGAGGACGCTGGGCCGCCCGTATCGCGTGAGGTGGCGCCGGAGCCGGGCGCCGCACCGGGGGTGACGCGTCGGTGTCGGGGCGCGCGTCTGAAGCGGTTCCACGGGCGCGGGAAGGGGGTCTGAGCGCATGGAACTGATGAGCCGCGAGGAGCTCCTTGCCCTGCGACCACGACGAACGTCGAGACGGCGGCACGGGCGCTGGGGCTGGGACGTACGCGCGCCTACGAGCTGGCGCGGCTGGGGGAGTTCCCCTGCAAGGTGATCCGCATCGGGGTCAGTTACCGCGTGGTGACGGCTGATCTGCGGCGCCTGCTCGGTATCGAGCTGGGCTGACTACCCGTCCGATGATCGAAGGTCCGGTTCCCGTGCGGAGCCGGACCTTCGGCGTGGAGGGCGTGTGCTCCCTGGCGGTGTCGATCTTTGCCGGGAGGGGGGGCGGCTGTGATCACGGAGGGTTGGAAATGAACCAGGATGCCGCTCTGGTGTGCTCGATCCCAGTGACAAAAGGGTGACAAATGATCTGGGTAGCGTTGATCGCCAGCCCGTAGAGGGCCTCTGACCTGGGGGAACGTGGAGCGGGCGACGGGAATCGAACCCGCGTAGCCAGTTTGGAAGACTGGGGCTCTACCATTGAGCTACGCCCGCGGGGCGCCGGGAGGGCCTGGGCGGTCCTTGTGCGCCATCCGTAGCGTACAGGGTTTCGGGTGCGGTCGTGGTCGCCGGGCGGCGGGCGGGGGCGATCGGCACTAGACTTCGGGCTGCACCCGCGCTCGTGCGTCGGGGTGCGGGCTGTAGCGCAGCTTGGTAGCGCACTGGCTTTGGGTGCCAGGGGTCGTGGGTTCGAATCCCGCCAGCCCGACCATCGGTAGGTTCGTGACCTCGTGGGCATATCCCCCGGACGTACGTCCGGAGGGGGAGACATGAGGGCGGTTCAGTATCGCGAGGTGGGCGGTGCGCCCGAGGTCGTGGGCGTGGCGGATCCGGAGCCGGGGCCCGGGCAGGTGCTGCTGAAGGTGTCGGCGGCCGGGGTGTGCCACTCGGATCTCGAGGTGATGAGCTGGACGGCCGAGCAGTTGACGTTCCCGTTGCCGTTGACGCTCGGGCACGAGGGGGCCGGGACGGTCGAGGCGGTCGGCGACGGGGTGCGCGGGGTCACGATCGGGGAGTCGGTCGCGGTGTACGGCCCGTGGGGGTGCGGGGTGTGCGTGATGTGCGCGCGGGGCAAGGAGAACCTCTGCGTGCGTGCGGACGAGCTGGGGATCCTGCCGCCGGGGCTGGGGGAGCCCGGGGCGATCGCCGAGTACCTCGTGGTCGATGACGTGCGGCATCTCGTGTCGTTGGGCGATCTGGACCCGGTGACGAACGTGCCGCTGACGGACGCGGGGCTGACGCCGTACCACGCGATCAAGGGGGCGCTGCCGAGGCTGGTGCCGGGCAGTGCGGCGGTCGTGATCGGGACGGGCGGGCTCGGGCATGTGGCGATCCAGCTGCTGCGGGCGCTGACGCCCGCGACGGTGATCGCGCTGGACGTGTCGGAGGAGAAGCTGGAGCTGGCGCGGACGGTCGGGGCGCACGAGACGGTGCTGTCGGACGAGCGCGCGGCGGAGCGGGTCCGCGGGATGACGGGCGGGGCGCAGGCGGTGTTCGACTTCGTGGGGGCGCCGCCGACGGTGGCGACCGCCACGTCGGTGGCGGCCGCCGAGGCCGATGTCGTGATCGTGGGGATCGGCGGGGGCGTCGCGCAGGTGGGGTTCGGGGCGATCGCCTTCGACGCCTCGGTGCGGGCCCCCTACTGGGGGTCGCGGAGCGAGCTGATCGAGGTCCTGGAGCTGGCCAGGGCCGGGGTCGTCGACGTCCATGTGGAGACGTACTCGCTGGACGAGGCGCCGAAGGCGTACGAGCGGCTGCGCGCCGGGAAGGTGAACGGGCGGGCCGTCATCCTGCCGAACGGCTGAGCAGGGCGCGGGCGTCGGCGGTCGCGAGCTCCATCGCGTGGGGCAGGCGGTCGGCGTCGCGGCCGCCCGCGTGCGCGACGGGGCCCTTGCCGCCGGCGCCGCCGCCGACCTCGCGCGCCGCGCGGGCGAGGACGTCGCGGGCGGGCGTGCCGAGGCCGGGGCCGAGCGCCGCGACCATCGTCGCCTTGCCCTTCCGGCGGGTGCCGAGGACGACCGCGTCGGCGTGCGGGAGGAGTCTCGTGGCGACGGCGCGGAGGTCCTCGACGTCGACGATCCGGGTGATGAGGCGGCCGCCCGGGTGGTGCTCGGGGGACGCCGCGAGCGCGGTGACGAGGTCGTCGAGCCGCCGGCGCTGGAGGGCCTTGAGTTCGCGCTGCGCTTCGAGGAGGACCTCGATGCGCCGGGCGAGCCGGTCGGGGGGCGCGTCGAGGAGGTCCGCGAGCTCGGTCAGGACGTGCTGCTCGTGGTCGTAGTGCCGGAGCGCGTCGGCGCCGGTGAGCGCCTCGATGCGGCGGAGCCCGGTGCCGATCGAGGATTCGCCGACGATGCGGACGGGCCCGGCCTGCGCGCCGTGGGCGACGTGGGTGCCGCCGCAGAGCTCCCGGGACGCGTCGCCGATGTCCACGATGCGGACGGTGTCGTCGTACTTCTCGCCGAACAGGGCGGTCGCGCCGGCCGCTTCGGCCTCGGTGCGGGACGCCTCCCAGACGCGCACCTGCGGGTCGTCGAGGAGGTAGTCGTTGACGAGGGTCTGGACGGGCGTGACGTCGACGGGGGAGAAGTGCGCGAAGTCGAACCGCAGCCTGCCGGGTTCGACGCGCGAGCCGCGCTGGGCCGCGTGGTCGCCGAGGACGCGGCGCAGCATCGCGTGCAGGACGTGCGTCGCGCTGTGCGAGCGGGCCGCGGCGGTGCGGCGGTCGGCGTCGACGACCGCGTGGCCCGGGGTGTCCGGGCGCAGCTCGCCGTCCACGACGCGGACGGTGTGGACGTGCAGGCCGAGCTCGGGGCGGGTGTCCAGCACGCGGAGGGTGCCGGCGGGGGTGCGGATCTCGCCGGTGTCGCCGACCTGGCCGCCGCTTTCGGCGTAGAACGGGCTGCGGTCGAGGACCACTTCGAGTTCGTCGCCCGCGGACGCGCCGGTGCGGTCGACGAGGGACAGGACGCGCGTCTCCGCCTCGGTGGCGTCGTGGCCGACGAACTCGGTGCGGCCGTGCTCGGTGAGGACGCGGCGGTAGAGGTCGCGGCGCGCGACCGCGGTGTCCTTGGTGTCCCGGCCGGCGTCGCGGGCGCGGCGGCGGCGCTCCTCGACGAGTTCGCCGAACCTGTCCTCGTCGACGGTGAGGCCCGCGGAGCGCGCCGCGTCGAGGGTGAGGTCGATGGGGAAGCCGTAGGAGTCCTGCAGCTTGAACGCGGTCTCGCCGGAGAGCGTGCCGGACGAGCGGGAGATCGCGGTGTCGAGGAAGCGGGTGCCCTGCCGGAGCGTCTGCTCGAAGCCCTCCTCCTCGGACGCCACGACGTGCCGGATCAGCTCCGCGTGCGACGCGAGTTCCGGCCACGTCCCGCCGAGGTTGTCGACGACGCTCGCGGTGAGGGGCGGCAGCGCGTCGTCGATGCCGAGGCGGCGGGCGTGCAGGATCGCGCGGCGCATCAGCCGGCGCAGGACGTGCCCGCGCCCGTCGGGGGACGGCAGGACGCCGTCGGCGATGAGGAACGCGATGGAGCGGGCGTGCTCGGCGACGATGCGGAAGGACACGGGTTCGTCGGCGTAGTCGCGGTCCGCGCGTTCCCGGACGAGGCGGAGGGTGGGGCCGACGAGGTCGGTCTCGCACACGCCGTCCGCGCCTTGCAGGATCGCGGCGAGGCGGTCGAGGCCGAGCCCGGTGTCGATGTTCTTCGCGGGCAGTTCGCCGAGGATCGGGTAGCCCTCCTTGGCGGGTCCTTCGCCGCGGAGGTTATGCATGAAGACGAGGTTCCACAGCTCCTGGTAGCGCTCCCCGTCCACGGCGGGTCCGCCCTCGCGGCCGTAGCGGGGGCCGCGGTCGTAGTGCAGTTCCGAGGACGGGCCGCAGGGGCCGGGAATGCCCATCGACCAGTAGTTGTCCTTCATTCCGAGCCGCTGGATGCGGTCGGACGGGACGCCGATGCGGCGCCACAGCCGGACGGATTCGTCGTCGTCCAGATAGACCGTGACCCAGAGCCGGTCGGGGTCGAGACCGAAGTGCCCGGTGAGCAGCTCCCACGACCAGGAGATCGCCTCCTGCTTGAAGTAGTCGCCGAAGGAGAAATTGCCGAGCATCTCGAAGAACGTGGTGTGCCGCGCGGTGCGGCCGACGTTCTCGATGTCGGAGGTGCGGACGCATTTCTGCACGGTCATCGCCCGGGGGTGGCCGGGCGTCGACTCGCCGAGGAAGTACGGCTTGAACTGGTTCATCCCCGCGTTCGCCAGCAGCAGCGTCGGATCGGACGGGACGAGCGGGCTGGACGGGACGGCGCGGTGGTCGCGCTCGCGGAAGAAGTCGAGAAAGGTCGTGCGGATGTCAGAAGAGCGCATGGAACGGCCTCACGAGGTCGATGGGACAACGGCGCACACCGCCGAGCCGGGCCGGGCACGACTGCTCGTTCCCCAGCTCGGCGCGGCTAGCTCGCCGCCCCACCTCGTGAAAGGCCATCGGACTTCCTGACTCGCGGACGTTCTTCGCACCGTAGCGCACGGAAAGCGCGATCGGCACGTTCTTTTAACGTCTACGGTGGCGGGCGTGTACGACTATGTGGGTCCGGCCGAGTTGTTCGACAGGGCCGTTCCGGGCAGGGTCGGCGAACCGGTCGGATCGCCGGCGGACGTCGAGGGGCTGGACGACGAGCCCCGCACCTACGTCGTCGATCTGGACGGCGTCCTGCGGATCGCGCCCCGGCGCAGCGAGCACGTGTCGTGCGCGGGCGGGCGTCCGGTCCTGGCGGCGGGCGAGATCGCGTTCGGGGACGGCCGGGTGGCGGAGGTGACGAACCAGTCGACGGGCTACTGCCCGGGGCCGGAGTCGTGGCCGGCGGTCGCGGGCGCCCTCGACCGCGCGGGGATCGGCCGTCCGGACGGCTTCACGCACGTGTTCGTCTTCCGCCGCTGCCCGTCCTGCGCGGAGCTCAACGTGGTGAAGGACGGGCATTTCGTGTGCGTCTTCTGCGACGCCGACCTCCCGGCGCGCTGACCCGTCCGGCTACCCGGGGCCGTCCGCGAGGACGCGGGGGAGCGCGTCGAGGCCGGTGATGCGGACGACGCCCGCGTGGTCGGGCGCGGGGCCGTCCGAGCGGTCGAGCCAGATGCCGGTCAGCCCGGCGGCCGCGGCGCCCCGCGCGTCGGTGGCCAGGCGGTCGCCGACGTAGGCGACGGCGCCGGGCGCCAGCCCGAGCCCGGCGCAGGCGGTGTGGAAGATCTCCGCGGCGGGCTTGGCGCAGCCGGCCTCGCTGGACGCGGTGAGGTGCGGCAGCAGCTCCGCGAGCCCGGTCCGCGCGAGCTTCGCGCGCTGCTGCCGGACGTCCCCGTTCGTGATCACGCCGAGCGGCAGGCCGCGCGCCGCGAGCGCCGCCAGGGCGCCGGGGGCGTCCGGGTACGCCCGCCACGCGGCCTCGTAGCGGACGGTGTAGGCGGCGAACCACGCGTCGGCCCGCGCGTCGTCCCAGGTGCCGAGGCCCAGCTCGTCCGCCAGCGCGGTGATGCGGGCGCGGCGCTGCCCGGTGAAGTCGAGCTCGCCCGCGAGGTACCGCTCCACCGCCGCCTCGCCGAGCTCGTTCCAGCGGGGGACGAGCCACGCGGCGTCGACGTCGGGGAACGCCCCGGCGATCGCCGCCGCGGCGGAGCCGTCGTGGTCGACGAGCGTCCCGTCGAGGTCGAACAGCACCGCTTCGATGTCGCGCACGGTACGCACCCTAGACGGCCCGCCCCGAAAACCCGGGTGAATCGGCCCAAAGGCTCTGGGACCATCCGGAGCGTGGATTTCGCCGGGGATTTCGAGACGCACGTGACCGTTCACGGGGATGCCCGCGCCGTCGCGGACTGGGCGGCGGCGCGCGGCGTGAAGTTCGCCCACATCGTGCTGGAGCGCGGCCGGGTCGCGTCGCAGCCGATGCTGACGCTGACCTGTTCGGGGACCCTGGACGACGCGCGGGCCCAGGCGGCGCGCACCGCGCTCGACCTGCGGGCGGACGGCTTCGCGGCGGCCCGCGTGAAGATCGAGGCGGCGCCGTGGAACGCGGGCGTCCCCGCCGCCGACGACGAGGCCCTCGACCCCGCGCGCTACTTCGAGCACCACGTGAAGCTCCTCCTCGCCCCGGACGCCGGCGCCGCGCCGGGGCTCGCGGAGGTCGTCGGCCCGCACGCGGCGCACGTGTCGCGCAACGCCCGCCGCGTCCGGACGGACGGACGCGCGGAGCGGTTCGTCACCCAGCGCTGCCGGCGGGTCGGGGCGCGCACGGCGGGCGCCCGCCTGGACGCCCTGACCGGCGCGCTGCGGGCCCGCGGGTTCGAGATCGTCGAGGTGGAGCGCGAGTTCGTCGTGTTCGACGGCGACGAGTCCCTGGACGACGGCTGGATCGAGGAGCGGCGGTGAGCGGCTACCGCGCGGCGCCGTCGTACGACGAGCCGGTGTTCGGCACCCCGCAGGAGCGGGCCGACTGGCGCGCCGCGCGGTGGGAGGCGCTGGGGCACGTCCTGTCGGCGGTCTCGGAGTCGCCGTGGGCGGACGACCTGGTGCTGCGGGGCAGCGTGCTGCTGCGGGCCTGGTACGGGGACGCCGCGCGCGACCCCGGGGACGTCGACTTCGTGGTGCTCCCGTCCGACCTGCACGCGCGCGACTGGTGGTCCCGGGGCGTTCTGGACGGGGTCGAGCGGCTGGTGACGTACCGGACGGGTTACGAGGAGATCGAGGTGGACGGCACCGCCGCGGAGCGGTCGGAGCTCTGGCCGTACTCGGACTCGCCGGGCGTGCGGCTGTCGATGCGGTGGCGGTCGGACGCGGGGCCGCGCGGGAGGATCCAGGCCGACTTCTCGTTCGGCGAGCCGCTGCCGGCGGAGCCGGACCTCGTGCTGGTGCCGGTGCCGGGCGGGGTGGACGGGCCGCACGAGGTGCCGCTGCGCTGCGCGGCGCCCGGGCTGTCGCTGGCCTGGAAGGTGCGCTGGCTGCTCGCCGACTCCGTGCCCCAGCCCAAGGACCTGTACGACGCGTGGCTGCTCGCGGGCGACGCCCGCCTCGACACCGGCCTCGTCGACGGGCTGGAGCATTTCGACCCGGAGCAAATCAAACTCCTCCGGATCGACGCGAGGCGGTTCGCGGACGCGTGCCCGCAGGCCGACGGGCCGCCCGAGCGGTACGTCCGGGAGCTGGCGGAACGGCTCGCGTGACCGTCCGTCCGCGCCCGTCACCCGGCGCCCGTCACCCGGCGCCCGTCACCCGGCGCCCGTGAGCGGGGGAGCGGGCGCCGGGCGACCGGACGCCGGGAAGGGACGGGCCCCCGACCGGCGTCCGGGGTGGGTCGGGGGCCCGCGTGGCTCGGCCGGCGGGGGCCGGGAGGTCCCCCGCGCCTCGATCAGCCGAGACCGTTCCTCATGGCGGTGATCAGCTCACCTCCCGTGGTGTCGCCGCTCAGCTCCCAGAAGAAGGCCCCGCCGAGGCCCTCGTCCGAGGCCCAGCGCATCTTGCCGTCGATGGTGGAGGGCGTGTCGTAGCTCCACCACTGGCTGCCGCACTTGGCGTACGCGGTCCCGGCGACGGTGCCGGTCGCGGGGCAGCGGCTCTTGAGGACCTTGTAGTCCTCGATGCCCGCCTCGTAGGTGCCGGGCGCGGCGCCGGTGGCGGTGCCGCCCGGCTCGGACTGCGTGACGCCGGTCCAGCCGCGCCCGTAGAAGCCGATGCCGAGCAGCAGCTTGTCCGCGGGGACGCCCATCGCGGTGAGCTTCGCCATGGTGTCGGCGGAGTTGAAGCCCTGCTGCGGGATGCCGGGGTAGGACGTCAGCGGGGAGTGCGGCGCCGTCGGGCCCTGCGCGGCCCACGCCCCGAAGAAGTCGTAGGTCATCGGCAGGTACCAGTCGACGTACTGGGCGGCGCCCGCGTAGTCGGCCTTCTCCAGCTTGCCGCCGTCGCTGGCGTCGGCGGTGATCGCGGCCGTGACCAGGTTGCCGTCGCCGAACCGCCCGCGCAGGGCGCGCATGAGGTTCTCGAACGCCTCGGGCCCGCTGGTGTCGCAGGTGAGGCCGCAGGCGTTCGGGTACTCCCAGTCGATGTCGATGCCGTCGAAGACGTCCGCCCAGCGCGGGTCCTCGACCAGGTTGTAGCAGGACTCGGCGAACGCCTGCGGGTTCTGCGCGGCCTGGCCGAAGCCGCCCGACCAGGTCCAGCCGCCGAAGGACCAGATGACCTTGATGTGCGGGTACATCTTCTTCAGCTTGCGGAGCTGGTTGAAGCTGCCCTTGAGCTCCTGGTCCCAGGTGTCGGCGACGCCGTCCACGCTCTGGTCGGCGGTGTACGCCTTCTCGTAGTCGGCGAACGAGTCGCCGATCGTGCAGCGGCCGTTCTGGACGTTGCCGAACGCGTAGTTGATGTGGGTGAGCTTCTCGGCCGAGCCGCTCGTGTGGATGTTCTTGACGTGGTAGTTGCGCTGGTAGATGCCCCACTGCGCGAAGTAGCCGATGACCTTGTCGCCGCCGGGTCCGGGCTGGCCGCCGCCCGCGTCGGTGGTGACGGACACGGCGTTGGACGCGGCGGACACGTTCCCGGCGGCGTCGCGGGCCTTGACGGTGAACGTGTAGGCGGTCTCGGCGGTGAGGCCGGTGACGGTGGCCTCGGTGCCGGTCACCGTCTGGACCTTGGCGGAGCCGCTGTAGACGTCGTAGCCGGTGACGCCGACGTCGTCGGTGGAGGCGGTCCAGGCCAGCGCGACGGTGGTGGCGGTCTTGCCGGTGGAGCGCAGGCCGCTCGGGGCGGTCGGCGCCGCGGTGTCGCCGCCGGGCCCGCCGGAGCCGTCGCAGGCGGCGCCGTTGACGGTGCAGCCGGTGAACCAGCCGGGTCCGGTGCCGCTGAACCCGAAGGAGACGCCGGCGCCCGCCGCGACGGTGCCGTTCCAGCCCGCGTTGGTGAAGGTGTACCGGTTTCCGGAGACGGTCTTCGTCGCGTTCCAGGTGGCGCCGACGGACGTCCCGGACGGCAGGTCGCCCGTGAGCGTCCAGCCGTCGATCGCGGCGTCCGTCCCGTTGGTGATCGTGCAGCGGCCCTCGAAGCCGGTGCCCCAGTCGGAGGTCTTGGTGCAGGTGGCGGTGACGGTTCCGGCCGACGCCGCCGGGAGCGCCGTGAGGAGTCCGCCGGCCGCCGCGAGGACGGCCGCGCCCGCGAGCGCGATGGCCCGCCGTACGCCCGGTCTTGACATGATTCTCCGTTCGTTCGGCCCCCGAGCAAACAGGAATCCCCGCTCAACTCTTAGGAAACTTTCCTAAGAATTGTGGCGATGGTAACCGGGCGGATCCGGCCGTTCAAGGGCCGGATCGGGGGCCGCGCGGCCCCGCGCGGGCGGTGCGGGCGCTGGTCCGGGCGTCGGCCTGCACACGTACGTACCGGGCGCGCGGCGGAAAAAACTCAGGCCCCGCCGAACCAGCCGGGCACGTCCAGCCGCCACGGGTCGGCGGGCGTGAGGGCGCGGAGGTCGTCCTCCAGGGCGCGGACGCGCTCCGGGCCGAGCCGCCGCGCCCAGTCGGCGCGGACGCGCTCGAACGCCTCCTCGGAGCGCCGCAGGGCGTCGGCGGCCCGCGGCGTGAGCCGGACGGTCTTGCGGCGCGCGTCGCCGGGGTCGGGCACCCGCTCGACGTAGCCGATGCGCTCCAGCGACTCGATCATCTTGCCCGCGGCCTGCTTGGACACGCCGAGCCGGCGGCCCAGCTCGGCGGCCGAGGAGCCGCCGCGCATGATCGCCTGGAAGACGAACCCGTGCGTCGGGCGCAGGTCCGGGTGGCCGTGGGCGGCCAGGTCGGCGTGGACCTCGTCGATGGACGCGCGGAACGCCAGGAACATCCGCAGCGGCAGCTCGAAGCCGGGGGACTCGCTTGACATGAAAGACAACCTCGTTGACTATATAGACAACCTCATTGCCTAACTTAGGGGATGCCCCCATGACTCTCGTCCGCGATGCCGAAGCCCGCCGCACCGAGACCCCGAACGGGACGATGACCACGTTCGCCACCCCCACCCAGGGCGGCACCGCCGGGCTCGCCGTCTGGCGCGTCGACGTCCTCCCCGGGAAGACCGGCCCCCGGCACGCCTTCGACACCGAGCAGATCTGGACGTTCCTGGACGGCGCGGCCACCGTCGACGTCGGCGGCCGCACGGAGCGCGTCGGCCCCGGCGACACGCTCGTCCTGCCCGCCGACGTCGCCCGGCAGATGACCGCCGGCGCGGAGACCGGCTTCACCGCCGTCGTCGCCGCGCCCGCCGGCTGCCTCGTCTACGACCCGGACGCGCTCGTGGACGACACCAAGTGCGACATCGCGCCGCAGGGGGACGAGCGCCTCGTCCCGCCCTGGGCGCGGTGACGGCCGTCCGGCCCGTCCGGACCCGGGGCTAACCGGCGTTCAGGTAGGCCAGGACGGCCAGGACGCGCCGGTTGTCGTCCTCCGACGGGGGCAGCCCGAGCTTGCCGAAGATGCTGTTCGTGTGCTTGCTGACCGCCTTCTCGGTGACGAACATCCGCGCGGCGATCGCCGCGTTCGTCCGTCCCTCGGCCATCAGCCCGAGCACCTCGCGCTCGCGGGGGGTCAGCGCCTGCAGCGGCTCCTCGCGGGCGTGCCGGGTGAGCAGCTGGGCGACGACGTCCGGGTCGAGGGCGGTGCCGCCGTCGGCGACCCGGCGCACCGCCTCGACGAACTGCTTCACGTCCGACACCCGGTCCTTGAGCAGGTAGCCGATGCCGCCGCCGCGGTCGGACAGCAGCTCCCGCGCGTACAGCTGCTCGACGTGCTGCGACAGCACCAGCACCGGCAGGCCGGGGATCTTCCGCCGCGCGTCCAGCGCCGCCTTCAGCCCCTCGTCGGTGAACGTCGGCGGCAGCCGGACGTCCACCACCGCGACGTCCGGCCGGTGCGTCGTCAGCGCCCGCAGCAGCGACGGGCCGTTGTCGACCGCCTCGACCACCTCGAAGCCGAACGCCTCGAGGATCCTGATCAGGCCGTCCCGGAGGAGGGCGAGGTCCTCGGCGATGACAACGCGCACGGCAGCTCCATGGTCACGACGGTCGGGCCTCCGGTCGGGCTCGTCACCGCCATGGTCCCATCGAACGCGGCCAGCCGGCGCTCGATCCCGCGCAGCCCGCTGCCGCCCGCCGGGTCCGCCCCGCCCGTCCCGTCGTCCCCGACGATCACGAGCAGGCGGGCGCCGTCGTGCTCCACCTGCACCCAGGCGCGCCGCGCGGCCGAGTGCTTCACCACGTTGGCGAGGGTCTCGGCGACCGCGAAGTAGGCCGCCGACTCCACCGGGGCGTCGGCGCGGCCGGGCAGCCCGATCCGCACGTCCACCGGCAGCGGCAGGGTCAGCGCCAGCGCCGCCACCGCGCCCTCCAGCCCCCGCTCGGCCAGCACCGGCGGATGGATGCCCCGGACCAGGTCGCGCAGCTCCGTCAGCGCGGTGCCGCCCGCCTCCCGCGCCTCGGCGAGCAGCTTCGCGGCCGTCTCCGGGTCGTGCTTCAGCATCTCCTCCGCCAGCCCGATGTTCATGCTCAGCGCGACCAGCCGCGCCTGCGCGCCGTCGTGCAGGTCGCGCTCGATCCGGCGCAGCTCGGCGGCCGACGCGTCCACCGTCTCCGACCGCGTCTCGGTGAGCCGCTCCACCCGCGCGGCCAGCGCGCCCCGCGTCGGCGCGAGCAGCGACCGGCAGAACAGCGCGTGCCCCTTGAGGAAGGCCGTCCCCGCCGGGACCGACACCGCGACGAGCGCCGCGCCGAGCACGATCGTCCCGGCGAAGCCGAGCGCGCCCCAGTCGTCCAGCATCCAGAACGGGCCCCAGCCGTAGTCGATCACCTGCGCCAGCCACGGCGCGACGAGCACGCCCTCCAGCCCGTACACGGTCAGCCCGCCGCCGAGGACCCCGAGGACGAGCCCGAGCGGGGCGTTCAGCAGCGCCCACAGCAGGTCGCGCCACGTCGCCGGGTCGCCGAGCAGCCACCCCAGCCGCCGCCACGGACCGAGCCGGCCGGACGGCCGGGGCCGGTGGGGCGCCGGGATCCGCACCCCCGACCAGTCCGCCGCCCACAGCCGCTGCTGGTTCGTCACGCCGCGCAGCGCGAGCACCGCGACCGGCGTCAGGAAGACGCCCGCGCCGAGCGGGATGAGCAGGATCGACAGCACCGTCAGGATGAACAGCGGGAGCCCGACCGCGCACGCCACCACGACCTGGACCAGCCCGCGCACGAAGTTGAGGAAGGCGCGCTCGGCGAAACCTCTCCGGCGATCGGCGGGCCGCTCGTGCTCGTTCAACGTTCCTCCAGGCGTCCGAGGGTGCTCTGCGCCCATTTTCGGACCCCGCGCCGCGGACGGCAGTGGGCTCAGGCCCCCGATCCGCGCGGGGCGGGGTGGAGTTATGCCTACCCTCTCCCGGCCGATCCCCGTCCGGACGCCCGACGGGCCCGGCGTCCTTGTGCGGCGCGACTCCGACCGAGCGCGGCGGCCGGCGGCGCGGCGCCCGTCCGGGGGAGGCCGTACGGTGGGCGGGCGGCGCACCGGGAGCCGGGCACGCCGGGGTGACAAGACAAGCGGCCCGGTTCCCTGGACAATGCACTGCGACACCCAGGGGAGAAAGCGAATCGAAGTTGTGACAGCGACCACTGGCCAGACGGCCACCGAGCAGACCGTGACCGAGCAGTCCGCGGGTGCGGACGGCCCGCCGCCGATCACCCGGCGGATCGCCGACGAGATCGGCGTCCGCGAAGGACAGGTGCGGGTCGCGGTGGACCTGCTCGACGGCGGGGCGACCGTCCCGTTCATCGCCCGCTACCGCAAGGAGGCGACCGGCGCGCTCGACGACGCGCAGCTGCGGGCCCTGGAGGAGCGCCTGCGCTACCTCCGCGAGCTGGACGAACGGCGCGGCGCGATCCTGGAGTCGATCGAGTCGCAGGGCAAGCTGACCGGCGAGCTGCGCGCCCGCATCATGGCGGCCGAGTCGAAGGCGCGGCTGGAGGACATCTACCTCCCGTACAAGCCGAAGCGGCGCACCAAGGCGCAGATCGCCCGCGAGGCGGGCCTCGAACCGCTCGCCGACCTGCTGCTGGACGACCCGGACCGCGACCCGCGGGACGAGGCCGGGGCCTACGTCGACGCGGAGAAGGGCGTCGCCGACGCGGCCGCGGCGCTGGAGGGCGCCCGCGCGATCCTCGTCGAGCGCTTCGCCGAGGACGCCGACCTCATCGGCGAGCTGCGCGAGCGCATGTGGAAGCGGGGCCGGATGACCTCCCGCGTCCGGGAGGGCAAGGAGGAGGCCGGGGCCAAGTTCTCCGACTACTTCGAGTTCGCGGAGCCGCTGGAGAAGCTGCCGTCGCACCGCGTCCTCGCTCTGTTCCGCGGCGAGAAGGAGGAGGTCCTCGACCTCGACCTCGAACCGGAGGAGGAGCCGCAGGAACCGGGCGTCCGGACGTCCTACGAGGCGGAGATCGCGCGCCGGTTCGGCATCGTCGACCGGGGCCGCCCCGCCGACGGGTGGCTCGCCGACACCGTCCGCTGGGCGTGGCGCACCCGCATCCTGGTGCACCTCGGCATCGACCTGCGCACCCGGCTGCGGCAGGAGGCCGAGGACGAGGCCGTCCGGGTGTTCGCCGCGAACCTGCGCGACCTGCTGCTCGCCGCGCCCGCCGGGTCCCGCGCGACGATGGGCCTCGACCCGGGCCTGCGCACCGGCGTGAAGGTCGCCGTCGTGGACGCCACCGGGAAGGTCACCGCGACCGACACGATCTACCCGCACGAGCCGCGCCGCAAGTGGGACGAGTCGATCGAGACGCTCGCCAAGCTGGCCCGCGAGCACGACGTCGACCTGGTGTCGATCGGCAACGGGACGGCGTCCCGCGAGACCGACAAGCTCGCCGCCGACCTGATCGCCCGGCACCCCGACCTCAAGCTCACCAAGATCATGGTGTCCGAGGCGGGCGCGTCGGTGTACTCGGCGTCGGAGTACGCGGGCCGCGAGCTGCCCGGGATGGACGTGTCGCTGCGCGGCGCCGTCTCGATCGCCCGGCGGCTGCAGGACCCGCTCGCCGAGCTCGTCAAGATCGACCCGAAGTCGATCGGCGTCGGCCAGTACCAGCACGACGTGTCCGAGGTGAAGCTGTCGCGCTCCCTCGACGCCGTCGTCGAGGACTGCGTGAACGCCGTCGGCGTCGACGTCAACACCGCGTCCGCGCCGCTGCTGACCCGGGTGTCCGGCATCGGCGAGGGCCTCGCGGAGAACATCGTCGCGCACCGCGACGCCAACGGCCCGTTCCGCGGCCGCGACGGGCTCAAGGGCGTGCCGCGGCTCGGCCCGAAGGCGTTCGAGCAGTGCGCGGGCTTCCTGCGCATCCGCGGCGGCGACGACCCGCTCGACGCGTCGTCGGTCCACCCCGAGTCGTACCCGGTGGTGCACCGCATCCTCGGCGCGGCGGGCGGCGACATCAACGGGCTCATCGGCAACACGGCCGTGCTGCGCGGCCTGCGCCCGGACGAGTTCGTCGACGAGACGTTCGGCCTGCCGACCGTCACCGACATCATCGCCGAGCTGGAGAAGCCGGGCCGCGACCCGCGCCCCGCGTTCAAGACGGCCGCGTTCAAGGAGGGCGTCGACAAGCTCTCCGACCTCGAGCCGGGCATGATCCTCGAGGGCGTCGTGACGAACGTCGCGGCGTTCGGCGCGTTCGTGGACGTCGGCGTGCACCAGGACGGGCTCGTCCACATCTCCGCGATGTCCGACAAGTTCGTGTCCGACCCGCGCGACGTCGCCAAGCCCGGCGACATCGTCCGGGTCAAGGTGCTGGACGTCGACCTGCAGCGCAAGCGGATCTCGCTGACGCTGCGGCTGGACGACGAGCCGGGCCGCGAGCAGGGCGGCCGGCGCGGCGACTCCCGCGACCGGCGGCAGGGCCGCGGCGGACCCGGCGGCGGCCAGGGCGGTCAGGGCGGTCAGGGCGGCGGCCAGAACGGCGGCGGACGCGGCCAGAACGCGCGCGGCGGCCGCGGCGGCCAGGGCGGCGGCGGGCGCGGCGGCCAGGGCGGACGCGGCCAGGGCGGCGGCCGCGGGGGCCAGGGCGGCTCCTCCGGCGGCGGCGCGATGGCCGACGCGCTGCGCCGCGCGGGCCTCGACAAGGGCCTTCCCGGCGACGGCCGCAAGGGCGGCAAGCGCCGCTAGGACGCCTTCGCGGAGCCGCAGCCGACGCACGGCGGGCCGCCGTCCCCTCGCACACCGGGCGGGACGGCGGCCCGTTCCGTCACCCGGCCCCGAACAGGGCGTGCCGGCGGCGGGTCAGCGGCGGCGGTTCCGGTCGCCGTTCTGCCCGCGGTGCCCTTCCTCGGGCGCCTCGGGCGGGCGCGGCGGCGGCACGTCCGCGCTCCAGCGGCCGGACGGCCCCCGCCCGAGCGGGTCCTGCGCGAACGGGCCGGGCCGCGGCGGCTCCCGCAGCCACGGCGGCTCGCCGCCGCGCTCCTCGCCGTACCCCTCGCCGTACTCCTCGAAGGCGGGCGCGCCCAGCACGGGCTCGGCGGCACCGGGACCGGGACCGCCGAAGCCGCGCCCCGCGAAGCCCCGGTCGCCGAGCGCCGGACCGCCCGCGGACGTCGCGCCGAACGGGTCGCGCGCGGCCGCCTCGCGCTCGCGGGCCGCCTCCCGCGCCGCGTCCGCGACCGGCCGGTGCCGGGGGAACTGCAGGACGGCGACGGCGGCGAGGGCGAGCGCCGCGATCCGCATCGCCGACCGGTCCGCTTCGTCCGGCCACGGCTGCCCGTACACGAACGTGCCCATGATGAGCAGGTACGACTTCGCGCACACGGTCATGACGGTCGACACGATCGCCACCCGGCAGCGCTGGAACGCCGCGACCATGATCCCGAACCCGATCGCCGCGGCCAGCACCGTCAGGTACGGCCACGGCGTGGCGAGGATCCCGAGGTCGGCGCGGTGCGCGTGGTCGCTCCACCCCTTGATCGCGATCTCCGCGGTGCCGACGGGGAGGCCGGACGCGACGCCGTAGGCGATCCCGGTGACCGGCCGCGCGTGCCGTCCGTCCGGCCGGTGGTCGCCGACGACGAGGATCAGCAGCGGCACCAGGACCGACGGCGCGAGCACCAGGCCGAGCTTCCAGGCCGGTGCGTCCGCCGAGCTGATCGGATCGTCGCCGACCACGGACGCCGCCAGCAGCAGGATCGCCGCGCCGGTCAGCACGAGGCTCAGCCACTCGCGCGCGGTGAGCCGCTCGCCGAAGAACGCCAGCGCGATGACCAGCAGCGGGACGATGCCCGACATGAAGATCGGCACCGCCGTCGGCAGGGACAGCTTGCTGAGGGCCACGATCTGCAGGCTCAGCCCGCCGAGGACGAGGCCCAGGCCGATCAGGAACACCCAGTTGCCCAGGATCGTCCAGATCATGTGCAGGATGCGGTTGCCCCGGAGGACCGCCATCCGGTCCGCCGCCAGCTTGAAGACGGCGAACCCGAGGTAGTAGAGGGCGGTGGCGCTGAAGGCCGCGATTATCCCGTTCATCCCGGATGAGTATGAAGGTTCCGGGTGCCGGATGTCACTGCCTGTGTGGCCGTGTTAACACGGAATCGACATTCCGCCCGTCCCGACGTGCACGTATGCTCACCGTGCCCCGCGTGTCACCGCCGCGCCCCGTCCCCGACGGCCGCTGTTCGGCACGCGTCCGCGCGCGCGACACCGCGGCACGGCACCCTCCCGGGAGGCCGGCCCCGGCACCGGAGACGGGCGCGTCCCCGGGTTTCTCCGCCGTTGTGGACCTCCGATGTCCGCAGACGACGCCCGTACCCCATAGACTTGCGCGCGAAGGCGCGGAGCCGTATTCGGCGTGCCCGCGCCGCCCTGAGACACTGCCGGGCTGAGGAATGACGCGCAGCCGGACCGGTCGGCCGGGATCGACCCGGCCGGGATCCACCGGGTCCGTGCGCGGGATGGCCGAGGGCTCGCAGGCAAGAAGGACAGAGACGCGTCGAACGCCGCGGCCGAGACAGCGCCCGATCAAGGAGACCAACCCCAGTGAAGACCGATGTCGAGGAGCTGACCCCCACCCGGGTCAAGCTCACCGTCGAGGTTCCGTTCGACGAGCTCAAGCCGAACCTCGACAAGGCGTACAAGGAGATCTCGCAGCAGGTCGCGATCAAGGGCTTCCGACGCGGAAAGGTCCCCGCCCCGCTGATCGACAAGTACGTCGGCCGGGGTGCGGTCCTGCAGGAGGCGGTCAACGACGCCCTGCCCGGTCTGTACGGCAAGGCCGTCGAGGAGAGCGAGCTCTTCGTGCTCGGCCAGCCCGAGGTCGAGGTGACCGAGCTCGACGACGGCAACCAGTTCGCGTTCACCGCCGAGGTGGACATCCGGCCGAAGTTCGAGGTGCCCGACTACGACGGCCTCGAGGTCGTCGTGGACGACGCCGAGGTGACCGACGAGCAGGTCGACGAGACGATCGACAACCTGCGCGAGCGGTTCGCCTCCCTCACCACCGCCGACCGGCCGATCGAGGAGGGCGACTTCGCCACCATCGACCTGGTCGCCAAGATCGACGGCGAGGAGGTCGCGGACGCCTCCACGACCGGCTACTCCTACGAGGTCGGCAGCAAGTCGGCCGTCGAGGGCCTCGACGACGCGCTCGTCGGCCTGTCGGCCGGCGAGGAGAAGACCTTCACCGGCGCGCTGGCCGGCGGCGAGCACGCCGGCGAGGAGGCGGAGATCACCGCCACCGTGCAGAGCGTCAAGGTCAAGAACCTGCCCGAGCTGGACGAGGAGTTCGCGCAGCTCGCGAGCGAGTTCGACACCGTCGAGGAGCTGCGCGAGGACGTCCGCAAGCGGCTCGAGCGGCAGGTGCGGATGCAGCAGCTGTCCGAGGCCCGGGACAAGGCCCTCGAGGCGCTGCTGGAGAAGGTCGACATCCCGCTGCCGGACGCCGTGGTGGACGAGGAGATCGGCCGCCGCAACCAGCAGCTCGAGCAGCAGCTGCAGATGGCCGGGATGTCCAAGGAGGACTACCTCGCCGACCAGGAGAAGTCGGAGGAGGAGTTCGAGACCGAGGTCGCCGACGCGGCCCGGCTCGCCGTCAAGGGCGGCTTCGTCCTCGACCAGCTCGCCGTCCAGGAGGAGCTGAACGTCGAGAACGAGGAGCTCAGCGAGTACGTCGTCACGCAGGCCATGCAGATGGGCGTGCAGCCGCAGCAGCTCGCCCAGTACCTCACCGAGAACAACCAGCTCCCGGCGATCGTCTCGGAGGTGCTGCGCAGCAAGGCGCTGAACCTCGTCGTCGAGCACGTCAGCGTCAAGGACGAGTCCGGCAACGTGATCGACGTCGAGGCCGTGCAGCGCGAGCTGAACGGTGAGACGGGCGAGACCGTCGAGGCCGACGAGGACGCCGACGACACCGCCGGCGCCGACGAGACCGCCGAGGGCTCGGAGGCCGCCGCGGAGACGGCGGAGGCCGCCGAGGACAAGCCCGCGGACGCCGAGGCGTCCGAGGGCGCCGCCGAGGGCAAGAAGGACGCCTGAGGCGCTCTCCGAGCCGCTCGACCGCCGCGGCGCCGCCGCCCGGCCCCCGCGGGCCGCGCGGCGGGCGTCCGCGGCCCGCGAGGCGCACGCACGCCCCGTACCCGATGACCGGGTACGGGGCGTGCCGCATTCCGGTAGATCGCCGCATACCCGGCGCCGACCGGGTACGCCCCTGGCGAAAAGGCGGGCCCCCGGGCTTAAGGGGGCCGCTGAGCGCGTTAATGTCCAATCATCCGAACCGATTTAAAGGACCGGAGGAACACCCGGTGAGCATGCCTCCGACTTTCGACGAGTCGTCGCGGATCCAGGCGCGGGTCGCCGAGGCGCCCCTGTTGCCTCTGGGCGACCAGCTCTTCCAGCGGCTGCTGCGCGAGCGCATCGTCTTCCTCGGCCAGCAGGTCGACGACGACATCGCCAACCGCATCTGCGCCGAGCTGCTGCTGCTGTCGGCCGAGGACGGCCGCCGCGACATCACGCTCTACATCAACTCGCCAGGTGGCTCCGTCACCGCCGGCATGGCGATCTACGACATCATGCAGTACGTCCCCAACGACGTCGTCACGGTCGGCATGGGCCTGGCCGCGTCGATGGGCCAGTTCCTGCTGTGCGCCGGCGCGCGGGGCAAGCGCTACGCGCTCCCGCACGCGCGGATCATGATGCACCAGCCGTCCGGCGGCATCGGCGGCACGGCCTCGGACATCAAGATCCAGGCCGAGCAGATGCTGTACGTGAAGAAGACGCTCGCCGAGAAGATCGCCGAGCACACCGGCCAGTCCCTCGAGCAGATCGAGCGCGACTCCGACCGCGACCGCTGGTTCACCGCCGACGAGGCCAAGGACTACGGGTTCGTCGACCACGTGGTGCTCAGCGCCAGCCAGGTGCCCTCCGAGGGCCCCGTCTCCTGACGACCCCACTGACGATTCGGAGGCAACAGTGAGCGATCTGACGCGACCCGGCATCGGCGACCTGGTCCGCCCGGGGGTTCCCGCGGCGGGCGGATCCCCGCTGCCGGTGGACAACCGCTACATCATTCCGTCCTTCGTGGAGCGGACCACGTACGGGGTCAAGGAGATGAACCCGTACAACAAGCTCTTCGAGGAGCGGATCATCTTCCTCGGGGTGCAGATCGACGACGCGTCCGCCAACGACGTGATGGCCCAGCTGATCACGCTGGAGTCGATCGACCCCGACCGCGACATCAGCATCTACATCAACTCGCCCGGCGGCTCGTTCACGGCCATGACGGCGATCTACGACACGATGCAGTTCGTCAAGCCCGACATCCAGACGGTCTGCATCGGCCAGGCGGCCTCGGCCGCGGCCGTCCTGCTCGCCGCCGGCACGCCCGGCAAGCGCGCCGCGCTGCCCAACTCGCGGATCCTGATCCACCAGCCCGCGACCGAGGGCACCTACGGCCAGTCCAGCGACATCGAGATCCAGGCCCGCGAGATCATGCGGATCCGGGAGCTGCTCGAGTCGATCCTGGCCGAGCACAGCGGGAAGAGCATCGAGGAGGTGCGCCGCGACATCGAGCGCGACAAGATCCTCACCGCCGAGGAGGCCAAGACCTACGGCCTCATCGACGACGTCTTTGCGAGCAGGAAGCGCAAAGCCGAGGTAGTGTCGTCCTGAGGCGACACGAGGACGAGGGAGTCCCCCAGCCCGGTCGTCATACTTCCGGGCGAGGGGCTTTCGAAGCCCGTCGGAGGCGGTAACGTCGAGTCCAACGTCGAGAGCCTTCGGGACGCAACCGAGCCGCACCGCATCTGAACCAGAGAGCGGCCCCACGAAAAGGAGACAGTTGGGTGGCACGCATCGGCGACGGTGGTGATCTGCTCAAGTGCTCTTTCTGCGGAAAGAGTCAGAAACAGGTCAAGAAGCTCATCGCGGGTCCGGGCGTGTACATCTGCGACGAGTGCATCGATCTCTGCAACGAGATCATCGAGGAGGAGCTCACCGAGACCTCCGACCTCAAGTGGGACAACCTGCCCAAGCCGCGGGAGATCTACGAGTTCCTGGACTCCTACGTCATCGGGCAGGAGACGGCGAAGAAGGCCATGGCCGTGGCCGTCTACAACCACTACAAGAGGATCCAGTCGGGTGACACCGGCAGGGACGATGCGGTCGAGCTGGGCAAGTCGAACATCCTGCTCCTGGGACCGACCGGCTCCGGCAAGACGCTGCTCGCGCAGACGCTCGCCAGACTCCTCAACGTGCCGTTCGCGATCGCGGACGCGACGGCCCTGACGGAGGCCGGCTACGTCGGCGAGGATGTCGAGAACATCCTCCTCAAACTGATCCAGGCGGCCGACTACGACGTCAAGAAGGCCGAGACCGGGATCATCTACATCGACGAGGTCGACAAGGTCGCCCGCAAGAGCGAGAACCCGTCGATCACCCGGGACGTCTCCGGTGAGGGCGTCCAGCAGGCCCTGCTGAAGATCCTGGAGGGCACCACCGCGAGCGTCCCGCCGCAGGGCGGCCGCAAGCACCCCCACCAGGAGTTCATCCAGATCGACACCACGAACGTGCTGTTCATCTGCGGCGGCGCGTTCGCCGGGCTCGAGAAGATCGTCGAGGCCCGGGTCGGCAAGCAGGGCATGGGCTTCGGCGCCCAGATCCGGTCCAAGGCCGACTTCGAGGAGTCGTCGGCCGTGCTCGGCGACGTGATGCCCGAGGACCTGCTGAAGTTCGGGATGATCCCGGAGTTCGTCGGCCGGCTCCCGATCATCACCAACGTCCACAACCTGGACCGCGAGGCGCTGATCAACATCCTCACCGAGCCGAAGAACGCCCTGGTGCGCCAGTACCACCGGCTGTTCGAGCTCGACGGCGTCGACCTCGAGTTCACCGACGACGCGCTGGAGGCCATCGCCGACCAGGCGATCCTGCGCGGCACCGGCGCCCGCGGCCTGCGGGCGATCATGGAAGAGGTGCTGATGTCGGTGATGTACGAGGTGCCCAGCCGCGAGGACGTCGAGCGCGTCGTGATCACCGCCGAGGCGGTGCTGGAGCACGTCAACCCCACCCTGGTGCCCCGCGAGCGCAAGAAGCGGGAGCCGCGCGAGAAATCCGCGTAGCACGCGCGAACGGCGACGCCCCCGGACGAACCCGTCCGGGGGCGTCGCCGTGTGTGCGCGGGGCCGTCCGCCGGGGCCGTCCGCCGGGGCCGTCCGCCGGGGCCGTCCGCCGGGGTCAGCGCCGCCCGGACTCGCCGAGGCCCGCCTCCCGCGCCAGGACGATCGCCTGCGCGCGGTCCGCGACGTGCAGCTTCATGAAGATGTTCGACACGTGGTTGCGGACCGTCTTCGGGCTGAGGAACAGCGTCCCCGCGATCTCGGTGTTGCTGCGGCCCTGCGCGATCAGCGCCAGCACCTCGCGCTCCCGCTCGGTCAGCTCCGGGAACGCCGACCGCCGCGGGTCCGGCATGTCGGTGAAGAACGTCAGCACCCGCCGCGCGATCTCCGGCCCGTAGATCGCCTCCCCGGCGGCGACCGCCCGCACCGCCCGCGCGATCTCCTCGGCGCCCGACTCCTTCAGCAGGTAGCCGCGGGCGCCCGCCCGCATCGCCGCGAACACCGAGTCGTCGTCGCGGAACATCGTCAGCACCAGCACCCCGATGCCCGGATTCGTCCGGGTGATCGTCCGCGTCGCCTCGATGCCGTTCCCGCCCGGCATGGACAGGTCCATCACCACGACGTCCGGCCGGAGCTCCGCCGCGATCCGCACCGCGTCCGGCCCGTTCCCGGCCTCCGCCACGACCTCGACGCCGAGCGCCTGCAGCAGCCCCTTGAGCCCCTGCCGGAACACCGGATGGTCGTCGGTGATGAGGACCCGGATCGTCTCCCCGCTCATGGCCTCGCCTTCGCCCGGCGGGCTCACGCCCGCCCGTCCGCAGGCCGATGGTATCCGGCGCCCAGCGGCAGCCGGGCCGCGACGACGGTGCCGCCGCCGTTCCGTGACGTGATCGTGCACCCGCCGCCGACCTCGGCGGCCCACTCGCGCATGGCGTCCAGTCCCCGCGCCGCGGCGCGGCGCCCGCCGCCGCCCGCCGGCGGCAGCCCGGGGCCGGTGTCGGCCACCGTCACGTGCAGGTCCGCGTCCCGGCCGATCAGCACCATGGCGGTGCTCTCCGGCGCGTGCAGCCGCACGTTCGTCAGCGCCTCCCGGACGATCCGGTACGCCGCGACCTCGACCGCCGCGGGCAGCTCGCCCGGCGGCCCGTCGCAGCGCACCTCGACCCGCTTGCAGCAGCCCGCGGCGAACGACTCGATCGCCGCGATCAGGCCCAGGTCGTCCAGCGCGGGCGGGCGCAGCCCGTGGGCCAGCTCCCGCACCTGCCCGACCGCGCACGCCAGCCGGTCCCGGACGTCCGCGAGCAGCGGGTCCGTGCGCTCCGGCTCGCACGCGAGCGTGATGCGGGCGGCGTCCAGCGACATCGCGAGGCTCGCCAGCGTCGGGCCCAGCCCGTCGTGCAGGTCGTGCCGCAGCCGCCGCCGCTCCTCCTCGCGCCCGGCCAGGATCCGCTCCCGGGAGCGCTGCAGGTCCGCGGCGATGCGGTGGAGGTGCGGGATGGTCGCGGCGTGCGCCGTCACGGCCCCCGCGGCGAACGCGCCGGCCAGCACGGCGGCCCGTGCCAGTACCGCTCGCATCCCGTACCTCTCCCTCCGCGCCCGCGGTCACGGGCACCGCCCTCCAGAGTGACCCGGGACGCGACCCGGTGTCAGGTGACCTGTGTCCCGAACCGGGCGGGAAAGCCCTTTCCGGGGTGCCGGTCAGCTCTCGACGTCCGCCCGGAGGTCCCGCATGACCCGCTGCAGGCCCTCGACCTTGTACTCCGGCGGCTCCGCCCGGTCCTGCCCGGCGACCTTCACGCCGAGCGGCAGCACCACCGCGAACGTCGTCCTCGTGGCCCAGGCGCAGATCGAGGAGTGCGCGTAGGACGACGACCGCACGGTCGTGGTCACGCGTCCGCAGAAGGCTTCGCCGTCGCCGCCCGCGTCGTCGATCTCCCAGATCCGCACGGAGACGTCGGCCTCGCCCAGGCTGAGCGAGTTGCGCAGGTGGAAGTCGAGCTTGGACACCAGCCCGTCCCGCTGCTCGTAGCCGCCGGTGTAGCCGATGAGCAGGAACCCGAGGTCGCCGTCCCGGTACACCCCGCGGACCCAGTCGCCGTCCGCCGGGGCGATGGTGCTGCGGATCACCCGCTGCATCTCCTCGTAGGCATCGTCGTACTTGCCGGTGGCGAGGATGTCGAGGGTCATCCCGCCCGCCGAACGCGGCGTGGTGATCTTGTGGTCGGTGCTCAGGACGTAGTAGCCGGCCCCGCCGACGACCAGCAGCACCAGCGCGAACCCGCCGGCCAGCAACCCGATCAGCACCCCCTTCCCCCGCCTCCGCCGCGGCGGCGCCCCGAACGCCCCCGGCCCACCGGGCGGCCCGGGCGCCGCTCCGGGCGAGCCGGGTGCGCCGGGCGCGCCGGGCGCGGCGCCGTACGGGCCGGGAGCGCCGTACGACC